>JBFGZP010000404.1:0-2771 GCA_041586695.1 Thauera sp. | reverse complement strand
CTCACCGGCATGCTGGCACCGATGATCGCCATCTCGATCGTCATGCAGCAGGTGTTCGGCCTGCTCGGCGCGGCCGAGGCGGTGGCGGCCTTCATCGCCTGGTTCGGCAGCGGTGACACGGTCGTGCTGCTGGTGTGCATGGGGATCGTGCTGGCCGCGGGCTGCATCCTCGAGAGCCTGCCGGTGACGGTGATCTTCGCGCCCATCCTGGCGCCGATCGCGGTCGCCACCGGGGTCGATCCGGTGCACTTCTCGGTGATTTTCCTGGTGGGCGCGGCCATCGGCTTCATCACGCCGCCCTTCGGCCTGAACCTGTTCGTCGCCAGTGGCGTCACCGGCATCCCCTACTCCAAGCTGGTGCGCTTCGCGGTGATGTACATGAGCGGGCTGGTGATCTCGTGGCTGCTGATCGCCTTCATCCCGTGGCTGTCGCTCGGGCTGATCCCGAAGGTCGGCTGACGCCTGAGTCTCGGTCGCATCGAGCACGCCCCGGCATTCGTCGCGAATGCCGGGGCGTTTCATTGCCGCGGTCGCGGGAATCGATCGCCCTGGAGGCCCCGGTGAAGCGGCGTCGGATGCTTGCTGCTGCCCCGTGATCTGCTTCAGACTGGCGGTCTGTCCGTATCGACCTCCGAGCCCTCCCGCACCCCATGACATCCATCCGCCGCTACCAGGAAACCGACTGGCCCCTGATCTGGCCGCTGTTGAACGAGACCTTCCGCTCCGGCGACACCTACGCCTACGCGCCGGACAGCACGGAGGCCGAGATCCACCGCGCCTGGATCGAGGCGCCGGCCGCCACCTTCGTGGCGCTTGCAGGCGACGGCCGCATTCTCGGCACCTACTACATCAAGCCGAACCAGCCTGGCCTCGGCGCTCACGTGTGCAATTGCGGCTACGTCGTCGCGCCCGAGGCGCAGGGGCAGGGCATCGCCGCGGCGATGTGCGAGCACTCGCAGAGCGAAGCGGTGTCCATGGGATTCCGCGCGATGCAGTTCAACCTCGTGGTGGCCACCAACGAACGCGCGATCCGCCTGTGGCAGAGGCTGGGCTATGCCGTCGCCGGCACGCTGCCGGGCGCCTTCCGTCACCAGCGGCTCGGCTTCGTCGACGCCTTGATCATGTACAAGCAACTGGCAGACTAGACGCATTTCCGCTTGAAAGCCTGCTGACGGAGCAGGGCGGCTTTGGGCACTGGATGAAGAAGGGGATCGACGACATGAACGCATCGACCGAACCATCGCGCGAAGAGATCGATGCTCTCGAACAGGCGGCCGTTATCGAGTTCGGCGCCTCCTGGTGCGGCATCTGCAAGGCGGCGCGGTCATCGATCGACCAGGCGCTGGCGCAACACCCGGGCGTGCGCCACATCCGCATCGAAGACGGCCCGGGCCGTCGCCTGGGACGCTCCTTCGGCGTAAAACTGTGGCCGACACTGGTCTTTCTGCGCGCGGGCCAGGAGGTCGAGCGCCTGGTCCGGCCGACGGAGTCGGGACCGATCGAACAGGCGCTCGCGCAGCTCGACGGCGTGGCCTGAGCGTCGCGACGCTTTGCGCCGCGGTCATCGGCGCAGCTGCGGTTGCGCGCGCGGCGTCAGCGGCCGCGAGTGTCGCGCTGGATACGATTCAGCTGTTCGCCGCGCGTACGCGGCACAGGTGCAGCTTCAGGTTGCTCTGGTGCGAGATCGGATCGAGCGCGCCTTCGGTCAGCGCATTGACCGACTTCCACGGATGAAAGGGCTGCGTCTGGTCCCAGCCGATCGGCACGAATACCGTGTCGGGGCGGATGCCCGCGGTGATCCAGGCACGCGCCTCGATCGCGCCGCGAGGCGTCTCGACGCGCACCGTCTGGCCGTCCTTCACGCCGATGCTGCGCGCCTTGTCCGGGTGGAGTTGGCAGTACAGATCCGGCCACATCTCCTGCGCCTGCCAGAAGTAATGCGTCCACGAGTGGAAGTGCGGCGCCGTGGGGCGGCCGGTGACCAGTTCGGTGTCGTAGCCCTGTTCCCGCAGCTTCGCGCCCGGCGAAGCCGCGCTCGCCTGCACGATCCGTGTGGCGGCGACGGCCGCCGGGACGTGGAAGAAGGGTGACAACGGCGCCGGCGTGGCCTCGGCGGGCGGGGCGAGGTGGGGCAGATCGGCCCCGTGCTCGGCCTCGGTGTAGAACTCGGGCAGGGCCGACAGGCCCAGGCAGCGGAACTTCTCCTCCAGCGCCTCGTTCCAGAACTCGAGCTTTCCGCTCGGGGTGGGGAAACGCTGGCCTGCGCTGCGGCCGAAGGCGGTGCTGCCTTCGAGGTAAAGCGTGCCGGGTTCCGGGTCGTCTTCGTGCGCGACAGGGCTGCGCACCCAGCGATGCGGGGTGGACTTCAGCCGTGCCATCGTCACGCCCTTGAGGTCGGGCGTCGCGCGGCGGAACACCTCCTCCCAGAAGATCGCCGGGTCCTTGTATTCGTCCTTGAGGACATCGTCGAAGCCGAGGCGCTTGCCGAGCTCGATCCAGATCCAGTGGTCGGAGCGCGCCTCGCCGGGCGGCTCGATGATCCTGTCGTTCCAGACGATACGGCGATCCTCGGCCAGGCGACTGATGCCGCCCTTCTCGATGCCGCTGGCCGCGGGCAGCACGTAGTCGGCCAGCGCCGAGGTCTCGTTGCGGAACAGCTCGACGTGCACCAGCAGGTCCAGGCCGTGCAGGGCCTCGCGCACCGCCGCCTGGCCCGGCCATTGCGCGGCCGGGTTGTTGCCGGTGATCAGGGCGCGGATGGGGTAGGGCTG
>JBFGZP010000403.1:0-2783 GCA_041586695.1 Thauera sp. | reverse complement strand
GCTGGTCGCGCTGCTCTATCTGTTCATGCAGTCCGGTGGCAGCTTCAACATCCTCGACTGGCACCAGGTCCCGCTGTCGATCGAGGCGCAGGTGCTGATATTCCTGGCCTTCCTGATCATGTCGGGCCTGATGAACGGCATCTTCTCCGCACTCGACGGCGTGCTGTTCTATGTGTTCTTCGAAGCCTCGCTGATTCCGCTGTACCTGGTGATCGGCATCTGGGGCGGGGCCAACCGCGTCTATGCGGCGATCAAGTTCTTCCTCTACACGCTGCTCGGCTCCTTGCTGATGCTGATCGCGCTGCTCTATCTGTTCATGCAGTCCGGTGGCAGCTTCAACATCCTCGACTGGCACCAGGTTCCACTTGCAATCGAGCCCCAGGTGCTGATCTTCCTCGCGTTCCTGGTTGCGTTCGGGGTCAAGGTCCCGATGTGGCCGGTGCATACCTGGTTGCCCGACGCCCACGTCGAGGCACCGACCGGCGGCTCGGTGGTGCTGGCGGCCATCGCACTCAAGCTCGGCGCCTACGGCTTCCTGCGCTTTTCGCTGCCGATCGTGCCCGACGCAGCGCAGCAACTCGCGCCGGTGGTGATCACTCTGTCACTGATCGCGGTGGTCTACATCGGCTTCGTCGCCCTGGTGCAGACCGACATGAAGAAGCTGGTGGCTTACTCGTCGATCTCGCACATGGGCTTCGTCACCCTCGGCTTCTTCATCTTCAACCCGCTCGGCATCGAAGGCGCGCTGGTGCAGATGATCTCCCACGGGTTCGTCTCGGGCGCCATGTTCCTTTGCATCGGCGTTCTCTACGACCGCATGCACTCGCGCGAGATCGCCGACTACGGCGGCGTGGTCCACACCATGCCCAAGTTCGCCGCCCTGTTCATGCTCTTCGCGATGGCCAACTCCGGCCTGCCGGCCACCTCCGGTTTCGTCGGCGAGTTCATGGTCGTGCTGGGGGCGGTGCAGTTCAACTTCTGGGTAGGTTTCGCGGCGGCGACCACGCTGATCCTGGGCGCGGCCTACACGCTGTGGATGTACAAGCGGGTGGTGTTCGGCAAGGTGGCGAATGCGCATGTTGCCGAACTCGAAGACATCAACGGGCGTGAATTCGCCTTCCTCGGGATCCTCGCACTTTGCGTGCTCGGAATGGGCCTGTATCCCTTCCCCTTCACCGAGGTCATGCATGCCTCGGTGAACGAGCTCCTGCGCCACGTCGCAGTCAGCAAGCTCTGAGCGCAGACGCGCAAACAACGGACTGGTCAGAAGATGAACTTTGTCGTCCCCGACTTCTACCCTGCAGCGGCCGAGATCTTCGTCGCCGTGATGGCCCTGGTGATCATGCTGGCGAGTACCTTCGCCCGCGGCATCCGCGGCCTTGCCTACTATCTCACCCAGCTCACGTTGATCGCGGCGGCCTTCGTCACGATCTTCACGCTCGAGGGGGAGGTGGTCTACACCTTCAACAATCTGTTCATCAGCGATCTGATGGGCAATTTCCTGAAGCTGATGATCTATTTCTCGATGGCCATTGCCCTGCTCTACGGTCGCGGCTACCTAGCCGACCGCAACATCGACAAGCCGGAGTACTACCTGCTGGCCCTGTTGATGACGCTGGGCATGATGGTGATGGTGACGTCGAACCACATGCTTCCGATGTATATCGGCCTCGAGATGATGTCGCTCGCGCTCTACACGATGGTGGCCTTCGACCGCGATTCGGCGCGTTCGACGGAAGCGGCAATGAAGTATTTCGTGCTCGGCGCACTCGCCTCCGGGCTACTGCTGTACGGCATGTCGATGGTCTACGGCGCCACCGGCACGCTCGAGTTCTCCGGCATCGCGCAGTCGGTCTATAACCAGTCGGCCAATCAGGCCGTGCTGATGTTCGGGCTGGTGTTCCTCGTCGCCGGCATCTCGTTCAAGCTCGGCGTGGTGCCCTTCCACATGTGGGTCCCCGACGTCTATCATGGCGCGCCGACCGCGGTCACTCTGGTGATCGCCACGGCCCCCAAGCTGGCCGCCTTCGCCATGGCCATCCGCTTGCTCATCTGGGCTCTGTTCGACGTTGCCGAGCAATGGCAGACGATGTTGATGCTGGTGGCAGTGGCGTCGATCGTGCTCGGCAACCTCGCCGCCATTGCTCAGCACAACATCAAGCGCATGCTCGCCTATTCGGGCATCTCGCACATGGGCTTCATGCTGCTCGGCCTGCTCGCGGGCGTGGTCGAAGGCGACCGTCACTTCGCGCTCAACGCCTACAGTTCGGCCATGTTCTATGCCGTGTCCTACGTGATCATGAGCCTGGCCTCATTCGGCATGATCATCCTGCTGTCGCGTGCGGGTTTCGAAGCCGAGAACATCGACGACTTCAAGGGCCTCAACAAGCGCAGCCCGTGGTTTGCGTTGATGATGCTGTTCGTGATGTTCTCGATGGCGGGCGTGCCCTTTTTCATCGGCTTCTTCGCCAAGCTCTCGGTGCTGCAGGCGGTGGTGGCGGCAGGCTACTTCTGGCTCGCCGTGGTGGCCGTGCTGATGTCTGTGATCGGGGCCTTCTATTACCTGCGCGTGGTGAAGGTCATGTACTTCGATGCGCCGGTCGACACCGCGCCTATCCGCGCCCCGGCCGAACTGCGGGTGATGCTGTCGGCGAACGGGCTGGCAATTGCGGCCCTCGGTATCGCGCCGCAGATGCTGATGTCGCTGTGCGCCTACGCGCTGCTCGCGTCCCTGTGAGGGCCGAAGCCGGGCGGTCGCCCGGCGCGGCCGTATGCACGCGTTC
>JBFGZP010000402.1:0-2815 GCA_041586695.1 Thauera sp. | reverse complement strand
GGCAAGGTGGCCTCGGTGGTCCTCATCGGCAACCTCGCCGCGGTCGTCTTCCTGCCGCTCGCCCTGGCGCTGGCGCTGCCCTGACCGATCCTCAGCCGGCGTCCTTCGGCGCCGCGCCCCGGCCGGCCTGGCCGGTCAAGCCGGTCAGGCTGCCGAGCAGATCCACCGGCACGGGGAAGACGAGGGTCGAACTCTTGTCGCCGGCGACCTGGGTGAGCGTCTGCAGGTAGCGCAGCTGCATCGCCGCCGGTTCTCGCGACAGCATCTCGGCTGCCTCCTTCAGCGCCTCGGCAGCCTGCTTCTCGCCTTCGGCGTGGATCACCTTGGCGCGCCGCTCGCGCTCGGCCTCCGCCTGGCGGGCGATCGCGCGCACCATGTTCTCGTTGAGGTCGATGTGCTTGATCTCGACGTTGGTCACCTTGATGCCCCAGGAGTCTGTCTGTGCATCGAGGATCTTCTGCACGTCGAGGTTCAAACGCTCGCGTTCGGCGAGCATCTCGTCGAGCTCGTGCTTGCCCAGCACCGCGCGCAGCGTGGTCTGCGCCAGCTGGCTGGTGGCGACGAGAAAATTCTCCACCTGGATGATCGCCTTCTCCGCGTCCACGACGCGGAAGAACACGATCGCATTCACCTTCACCGACACGTTGTCGCGCGAGATCACGTCCTGCGAGGGCACGTCCATCGTCACCACGCGCAGGTCCACGCGCACGATCTGCTGAATGCCGGGCACCACGATCACCAGGCCCGGGCCCTTGACCTTCCAGAAGCGGCCGAGCAGGAAGATCACGCCGCGCTCGTATTCGCGCAGGATCTTGAGCGAAGAGAAGATCAGGAAGATCAGCAGCAGGATCAGCGGGGCGAAGCCCAGTTGGAAGTCGATCATCACGTTGTGCTCCTGGAGGTTGAGGAATCGCCGGCGGGCGATACGTCTACGGTAAGGCCATCGAGGCGGTCGACCCTCACCCTGCTGCCCGGTGCGAGCGCAGCCGACGAGCGCGCACGCCAGTTCTCGCCATGAACCGTGATCCACCAGTCGCCGCGGTCGGCCGGGCCGGTGACGATGCCGAGCGCGCCGACCATTTCCTCGCGCCCGCTCACCACCGGGCGCCGGTAGCTGCGCGCGGCGAAGCCGCCGATCGCGAGCAGCAGCGCCGCACTGGCGAGCGCGAGCCCGCCGATCAACGCGATCGGCACGCCGAAGCCGGGTGCTTCCACATCCATCAGGAACAGGCCGCCGATGACGAAGGCGATGATGCCGCCGACGCCGAGCACGCCGAAGCTCGGGACGAAAGCCTCGGCCAGCATCAGCCCGGCACCGATCGCTACCAGCACCACGCCGGCCCAGTTGACCGGCAGCAGCTGGAACGCATAGAGGGCGACGAGCAGCGAGATCGCCCCGGCCACGCCGGGTACGCCGAAACCGGGTGAGGTGAATTCGAAGAACAGCCCGTAGATGCCGATCATCATCAGGATCAGTGCCACCTGTGGATTCGCGATCACGGCGAGGATCCGATTGCGCCAATCGGGATCGAAACGCTCGAGCGTCGCCTGTGCGGTGGCGAGGGTCACCTTGCCGCTGCCCAGTGCCACCTCGCGACCATCGACGCGCGCGAGCAGGTCGGGCACGTCGAAGGCGATGAGGTCGATGACCCCTTGCTCGAGGGCGTCGGCAGCCGTCAGGCTTGCCGCTTCGCGCACGGCACGTTCGGCGAATTCGACGTCGCGACCGCGCAACTGCGCCAGGCTGCGGATGTAGGCGGTTGCGTCCGCGACCGATTTTGCCGACATCGCGTCGGCCCCGGAGAGCGGCTTCGAGGCCTGCTTCTTCGGCGCCGGCTTGTCGGCCCTGGCGCCGGTATCCCCCTCTTTGCCCGTCGCCGGTGCCGCGTCCCCGGCCTTCTTCTCGTCAGCATCGGCCGGGTCGTCTCCGTCCGGGCCGCCCTTGCCGGGCTGGGCGCCGCCGATGCCGATGGCCACCGGCGTCGCCGCGCCGAGATTGGTGGCGGGCGCCATGGCCGCGACATGACTTGCGTACAGGATGTAGGTGCCGGCACTGGCGGCGCGGGCGCCCTCGGGTGAAACGAAGGTGGCAACGGGCACGGGCGAGGCGAGGATGGCCTTGATTATTGCGCGCATCGAGGTGTCGAGCCCGCCCGGCGTGTCCATCTCGATCACCGCCAGCGCGGCGCCGTTCGCTGCCGCGCGGGCGAGGCCGTTGTCGATGTAGTCGGCAGTCGCGGGGCCGATCGCGCCATCCACCCGCAAAACGAGCACCGTGCTCCCCGCCGCCGTCGTCAGCCCGCTGCCGACCAGTGCCAGGACGGCGAGCGCGAAAGACAGCGCGGCAATGCGTCGGAACCAGGTTCCCCCGCGAGCCTGCATCGGATGACCTCCAGGGCGAATGAACGCAAAGTTCAGCCGGTGCTGATGCGCTCCTCACTTGGGAGTCCGTTTGTCATGAGAAGTTCGGCTGCGGCCCGCCTGCCGCTAAAGGCCGGTGAAGCGGCGGATGTGGCGGCGATCGCGCTTGGTCGGTCGACCATGCAGGTCCGAGCCCGGGGTGGCGGCCAGCTTGCGCGTTTCGCGCGCTGTCTCGCGTCGGGCAATGCTGTCCGCGCTTTCCTCGTACAGCTGCTGCGCCACGCTCGCCGATCCGCGCTTGTCGGCGATCGCCCGCACCGTCACGCTGCGTACTTCTTCACCGATCGTGACTTCGACCCGGTCGCCCGGCTTCACCTCGCGCGCCGGTTTTACCGAGGCGCCGTTGAGCTTCACCTTGCCGCCGTCCACCGCCTCTGTGGCGGCGGTGCGGTGC
>JBFGZP010000401.1:0-2875 GCA_041586695.1 Thauera sp. | reverse complement strand
CCACCCAGGATCGATTCAACGTCGTTGGAGACTTCATGGACTGCCGAACTCCTTGTCAAATGCCCCGAGAACAGCGGTGCGGAACACATCTTCGGAATTCCACGAGAGAAGGACATCGAAATGTCAGGCGCGCCGCTGGTCAGCCCGATCGAGCTTGTCATCACGCACCATGGGCAAGCCGCGCCTCCCTCGCTGCGGTCTATGGCCGCTCGAGCCGTCGCGCGGGTGTCCGCAGGTCGACGCGTGGTGAGGGTGCCACCAAACGCATCACCTGTTTCGCCGATGGGAACCTGAACGGTTCCAGGGGTCTGCGCGAGCTTCCGGGTCCCGACGATTTGCCGATTTCGGAGGCTGACGCATGCTGAAGCAGTCGGCCCTCAGGCAGGGCGCGGGAAGGGCGATGAGCGGCGACGGCAGCCACACCGGACAGCCCGACTTCTCGGCCGCGGAGATGGGCGCCATCGCCCATCTCTACCGCGGCGAGGTCTACCGTTCGACGATCTGGCGGACGCGCCTGGACACGACGACGAACTGGTCGGTCGTCACCCTCGGAGTGGCGTTGTCGATCGTCTTCTCGTCGCCCACCGCCTCGCCGCTGCCCTTGCTGCTGGTGGGCGTTCTGATCCTGTTGTTCCTGATGATCGAGACGCGCCGATACCGCTATTTCAACGTCTGGCGCGCGCGATGCCGCTGGATGGAGAACCATTTCTACGCCCCGATGCTGAATCGCGCAGAGCTGGCCGACAGCCATTGGCGAGAAGTTCTGGCGAACGCCTATCGCCGCCCCGAATTCTACGTCTCGTTCGTCAGCGCGTTTGGTCGGCGTATCCGCCGCAACTACCTTTGGATCATCGCGATTCAGGCCATCGCGTTCGTCGGCAAACTGCTCGTGCATCCGACACCGTTGACGACGCTGGGCGAGTTTTTCGACCGTGCAAACGTCGGCCCGGTGCCGGGCGAGTTCGTGTTGGCGGCGGGCGCGCTATATGTCACCGCCCTGGCCACCGTCGCGATCTGGAGTGGCAGAGCCGACAGCGGCAAGTGGGGTGTCGAGCCGGATGTGGGCGGGGGTGGGGGTATGCCGTGAGTTCGTTCCGCCGGCTGCCGGTTGGGGCCGGGCAGATGCCGTGGGAGTAGACTAAGAAGAACCGATGCCTACCACCAACATCTCTCCCGAGCCCGGCCTGGCCGCTGTCGACGCGGCGCTGCGCCGTCATGGCGCGCGTCGTGACGCCCTGGTACAGATCCTGCGCGAGGTGCAGGCCGAGACCGGCTGCCTCTCGCGCGACTCGATCGCGCGGATTGCCGCCGGGGTGGGGCTTACGCCGGCCATCGTCGAGGGCGTGGCCAGCTTCTACCGCTTCTTCCACCTGCGTCCCGTGGGTCAATACCACTTCCTGTGGAGCGACAACGTCACCGACCGCATGCTGGGCAGTCGCATGCTCGCGCGCGAACTGTGCCGGCTGCTCGGCGTGGAACTCGGCGCATCCCGCGCCGGCGCGCTGGCGAGCGTCGATCTGACCTCGTGCATCGGTCTCGGCGATCAGGGGCCGGCGCTGCTGGTCAACCAGCACCAGGTACTCACGCGCATGGACGACCAGCGCGTCGTCGAACTGGCCGATCTGGTGCGTGCCCGGGTGCCGGTGGCCGACTGGCCTGGAGCGTGGCAACGCGTCGACGAGCAGGTGTGTCGCGCCGACGTGGTGCTCGCCCCGCCACCGCTGCAGGGCGATGCAGTGCGGGCGACATTGGCACGCGGTGCGGAGGCGACACTCGACGAGCTCACCGCCTCGCGCCTGCGCGGTCGGGGCGGTGCCGGCTTCGCGACCGCCACCAAGTGGCGCCTGTGCCTGCGGGCGCCAGTGCCGGCGGGCGGCACGCGCGTGGTGGTGTGCAATGCCGACGAGGGCGAGCCGGGCACCTTCAAGGATCGCGTGCTGCTCACGCGCCAGACCGACGCGGTGTTCGAAGGCATGACCGTCGCCGCCCGGGTGCTTGGCGCACGACAGGGCTTTGTCTATCTGCGCGGCGAGTACCGCCATCTGCTCGAATCGCTGCAGGCGGTGCTCGAGCGGCGCCGCGATCGAGGCCTGCTCGGAACTAGCATCCTCGGCGTCGAGGGCTTCGACTTCGATATCGCCATTCACGTCGGCGCCGGGGCCTATGTCTGCGGCGAGGAGAGCGCGCTGATCGAGTCGCTCGAGGGCAAGCGCGGCACGCCGCGCATCCGCCCGCCGTTTCCGGTGGAGCAGGGCTACCTGGGCCAGCCGACCGTCGTCAACAACGTCGAGACCTTCTGCGCCGCGGCGCATATCGCCCGCCAGGGAGGGGCGTGGTGGGCCGGCATCGGCACGGCACAGAGCAGCGGCACCAAGCTGCATTCGGTCAGTGGCGACTGCGAGCGGCCCGGGGTGTACGAATACCCGTTCGGCGTCACCATCGAGCGGATGCTGCACGACTGCGGCGCCAACACCCCGACGCGCAGCGCGCAGGCGGTGCAGGTCGGAGGGCCGTCGGGCGTGTGCCTGGCGGCGCACGAGTTCGGCCGGCGCATCGGCTTCGAGGACGTGCCTACCGCCGGCGCATTCATGGTCTTCGACGCCTCGCGCGACATGTTCGAGACCGCACGCAGCTTCGCCCACTTCTTCGCCCACGAGAGCTGCGGCTTCTGTACGCCATGCCGCGTCGGCACCGAGCTGGTGGTGCGCCGCATGGACAAGCTTGCCGAAGGGCACGGCTCACTGTTCGACGAGGCCGAGCTGCGCGAACTCGAAGCGCTGCTGCATGGCACGACCCACTGCGGGCTCGGGGCCTCGGCCACCAATCCGCTGCGCGACACCCTGGTGCGCTTTCGGCCCGCGTACGAGCGGCGACT
>JBFGZP010000400.1:0-2886 GCA_041586695.1 Thauera sp. | reverse complement strand
TCGATCTCGGCTTCGGCACGGGCGGAGACACGGACCCGAACAAGGGCGCAGCCAGCGGCGGCGCCTTCGCCAGAGGAAATTGCCATGAAGACCGCGCTCAAGAGATTCGTCATGCTGGGATGGGCGCTGCTGATTGCAGTGCCGGCGGCGGCGCCGATGGCGCAGCAGCCCTCGGACCAGCACGAAACGGCTGAATTCGCGCTCGGCCCGGATCGCTTCGTTTCGGGCGACACGGTCGCGGTGAGCAAAGCCGTCGCGGGCGACCTGATCGCGGCCGGCGGCAGTGTGCGGGTAGAGGGCGCAATCGACGGCGATGCCGTCGTCGCCGGCGGCAATGTCCGGCTGGAGGCGCCGGTCGGGCAGGGCGTCTACGCGGCGGGCGGTCGCGTGCTGGTGGCGGGGGCGGTCGCGCGTAATGTGCGCATGGCCGGCGGCACGGTGGAGATCGGTCCGGAAGCGAAGATCGGCGGCAATGTGAGCATCGGCGGCGGCGAGGTGCGCATCAACGGTGCGATCGGCGGTTACCTGCAGGCCGGCGGCGGATCGGTCTACATCGATGGGCCGGTGGGCGGCAACGTGGAGGTCGGCAGCGCCTCGCTCGAACTGGGTCCGAATGCGCGTATCGCCGGGCGGCTGCGCTACGCCAGCCGCGAGGAGTTGCGGCGCGATCCCGCGGCGCAAGTCGACGGCGGCATCGAGCGCTTCATGCCGACGACCGACTGGTCCGTTCCCGCCGATGTGCACGAGGGCGTCGGCCGCGGCGCCGGCTGGGTGTGGTCGATCGGACTGCTGGTGTTTGCGGCAATACTGGCGACGGCGCTGCCCGGCGTTTCCGCGCGCGTCGGCGAAACCGTGCGCACGCGCTGGCCGCTCGCCCTGTTGATCGGCTTCATCGCGCTGGTGTGCATTCCCGTCGCGGCGCTGCTCGTCATGATCACGGTGATCGGCTTGCCTCTGGCGCTGGCCGCCATCGCGGTCTACCTCGCCCTGTTGGTCGTGGGCTACGCGTCAGCGGGTGTCGCCGTTGGCGCGATCGCATTGCAACGGGTGCAGCCGGATCGGAAGGATCGTGCCGGGTGGCGCATTGCCGCCGCTGTCCTTGGCATGCTGGCGGTCACGCTACTGGGCCGCTTGCCCTGGGTCGGCGGGCTGGTGGTGTTTGCCGCACTGCTGCTCGGGGTCGGCGCGCTGCTGTTTCAGCTGCGACGGACGCGGGCGCACGCGTGATCGGAACGCAGGGCAGCAATGGCCAGCGTCAGGACTTCGCAGCTTCGGGGGCGGTCCATTCCCGGCAGATGCGCGTGGTTTGCTCGGAGGCCAGGGGCTCGCCGGTCAGGCCGCAGCGCGCGCCGCTCGACTCGCGCAGGAAGTGACTGCACTGCCGGCAAATGCCGAAGGCGCGCTGGCCGTTGATGCGTTGCAGCCCCGACAGCAGCCGGCGCAGCGTCGCTTCGAGCGCGTCCGCCTCGGCGGGTAGCCCGCCCAAAGCCTGTTCCAGCCGCTCCGCCCAACTGTCGTCGAGCACCGCCGCGCCCGCCGGCGTCAGCCGCAGGTGCACACGCTTGCCGTGCCCGGCGTCCGGCTCTTTGGTCAGCAGGCCCTTGCGTTCGAGCACGGCGAGCGACTGCGACACCGTCCCCCGGGTAATGCCGAAGTACTCGGCGATGGCGATCGGGAGATCGCTGTAGCGGTTGGCCCGGGCGAGGTAGTGCAGCACCTGGATGTGGATGGGCAACAGGCCATGGCGTGCCGCCTCGTCGCGGACGGACTGCTGGATCAGCGCGCCGAGGCGCTCGAGGAGGAGGGCGGATCTGCTCACGGAGAGAATGTATCGCCTCGATGCATTTCTTGACAAGTCTCGTGTAGCGACTCTAAGCTTAATATGCATCGACTCGATGCATAAAGAGCCACTGCCCGATCGCACCGCGATCGCCATCGAAGGAGTCCATCATGAGCAATGCCCTGTTCTTCCATGCCGGTTGTCCGGTGTGCGTGTCCGCCGAGCAGCAGGTCGTCCATGCGCTCGATCCGGCCCGCTATGCCATCGAAGTGGTGCATCTCGGCGAGCAACCAGACCGCATCGACGAGGCCGCGAGGCTGGGCGTGAAGTCGGTGCCCGCGCTGGTGATCGATGGCGAGCCCTTCCATATCAACTTCGGCGCCGCGCTGGCCGATCTGAAATAGGGAGGCCGACATGAAGCATTTGTTCGCTGCACTCACCCTGGTGGCCGTCGCGTCGTCCGTTCCGGCGGCCGGTCCCGAGGTGCCGTACCCGGCGGGCTACCGCGACTGGCACCACGTCAAGAGCATGGTCATCGAGCCGGGTCATGCCCTGTACGAGGCCTTCGGCGGCATCCATCATCTCTACGCCAACCCACAGGCGGTGGCCGGCTACAAGACCGGAAAGTTCGCCGATGGGGCGATAATCGTGTTCGACTTGCTCGACGCCGAATCCGCCGACAAGGCGGTAACCGAAGGCGCACGCAAGGTCCTTGGCGTGATGCACAAGGATGCCAACAAGTATCCGGCTACCGGCGGATGGGGCTTCGAAGGCTTCGGCGGCGGTGACGCGGTGCAGCGTGTCGTTGGCGACAAGGCGGCCAGCGCCTGCTTTGCCTGCCATGCGCCGCAAAAGGATCACGACTACGTGTTCAGCCGGATGCGCGATTGACGACGGAGCATGAGCGGAGGGGAACGGCTCGATGATGACAGGCCAGCAACGCATCGGGACGGTCAGGGCGGTATTGACCGGCAAGGCCGTTCCCTACACACGCCCCGGCAGCTGCAGTGCGATCGCCAAGTCCGTGCGAAGCGCAGCGGTGCGGGTCGGTCCCGACGGGCTGGAAGGCGACGAACAGGGCGACGGCCGAATTCACGGCGGCGCTG
>JBFGZP010000399.1:0-2895 GCA_041586695.1 Thauera sp. | reverse complement strand
GCCGGCGCGCAGCGAGCGCGCGCCGGCGCCCGGGCGCGACGCTGAGAAGGCGGAAAAGGCAGGGTCGAGCGCCCTGGCGCTGGCGGGCTTCACCGCCTGGAGCTTCGGCGCCTTGCCCGAGTTGCTGGAGATCAGGGTCGCGGGGCGCGATGTGATCGGCTTTCCCGCACTGCACGACGACGGCGACAGTGTTTCGCTGCGACCCTTCGACACCCCCGATGAGGCCGCGCGGGTGCATCGGCGAGGGCTGGCGCGGCTCTTTGCGCTGACGCTGAAGGACCAGGTGCGGGCGATCGAACGCCTGCCCGGAATGCGCGAGCTAGCCTTGCAGTACATGGGCTTCGGCACCGAGGCCGAGCTCAAGGCGCGGCTCGTGGACGCGACAGTCGCGCGCTGCTGTCTGCTCGAGCCGCTGCCGGCGAATGCGGACGAATTCGCGCGGCGATGCGCAGAGGCCAAGTCGCGAGTCACGCTCGTGGCGCAGGAATTCATGCGTATCGCCGGCCAGCTCGCGACCGAGCATGCGGCGCTGCAAAAACGATTGGGCGGGCTGAAGACATTTGCCGCAGTGGTGGCGGACATCCAGCAGCAACTGGCCGAATTGCTGCCGGACGACTACCTCGTCGCCTTTCAGTGGGAGCGGCTGGCCCACTTCCCGCGTTATCTGAAGGCGGTCTCGGTCCGCCTGGACAAGCTTAGAAACAATCCGGCGCGCGATGCGCAATTGATGAGCGAGTGGCGGACCCTTGCCCAGGCATGGGAGCGGGAGCTCGCCAAAAAGCGGCGGGCCGGCGTTGCCGACCCGCAAGTCGAAGAGTTCCGCTGGCTGCTCGAGGAGTTGCGGGTCGGACTCTTCGCGCAGGAACTCAAGACGCCGATGCCGGTATCGGTGAAGCGCCTGCAGAAAATATGGGACAGCCGGCCGCGCTGAGGGGCGGCCGGTGTCGCGCACCGCTTCAGCGTAGCGGAATCACAAGCGGTGGTATGTCGATGCCGATCACCACTGCGGGCGAGCGGCTGTAGCTGTACGAGCGATATGGCTGCTCATAGTAGCGTTCGCGGATGACCGGTGCCTGGTAATAGACCGGACGCTCGCGGACGATGACGCGCTCACGATAGACGGTGCGGCCGTCACGCCAGCCGCGATATTCGTGCTTGTGATGGTGCTTGTGATGGTGCTTGTAGTGATGTTTGTAGTGATGTTTGTGGTGGCCCCAGCCGCGATCGCGACGGTCATCGTCGTCGCGCGCCTGGGCGGCACCGGCGGTGGCGAGGAGCCCACTGCACAGAAGGGCGGTCAGCAGTGTTTGTGCGAGAGTCGTTTTCATGATCTGCCTCTTGACGCATGTCGTGGGGTAATCGGGCACGGCCCGCATGACTGGATACTAGGCGAGGCGCGGGGCCCGCGGGCGGCGAGAGTGTAAGCAGGATTATTCGGGGCCTGCCTTCACTGTCGCTTCGGCGCGCGTCGTTGCCGATCGCTCGGGCGGCTTTGATTCCTCGGCGTTTCTTGCTAAACTCGCGCGCTTTCCCTTGCTCCACCGGAATCGCATGCCGGGGGGCTGCATCTCAATAACCGCAAGGAGCGTACATGCGACATTACGAAATCGTTTTCATCGTCCACCCGGACCAGTCGGAACAGGTCCCGGCGATGGTCGAGCGTTACAAGACGCTGGTCACCAGCCGCAGTGGTCAGATCCACCGCCTGGAGGACTGGGGTCGCCGCCAGATGGCCTATCCGATCCAGAAGGTGCACAAGGCTCACTATGTGCTGATGAACATCGAGTGCGACGGCGAGACCCTGGCCGAGCTCGAGCATGCGTTCAAGTTCAACGATGCGGTGCTGCGCCACCTCACCATCAAGGTCAAGAAGGCCATCAGCACGCCTTCGCCGATGATGAAGGAAGAGAGATCGCGCTCGCTGACCACGCCGTCCGAAGAAGCCAAGCCGGCGGAATCGGCTGCGGCCTGAGTTGCCTGAGCCGGGGCTGAACGAGTTGCGCCTCGATGCGCGCGTGGCCGAAGTGCTGCCGCTGCGTCGAACGCCTGCCGGTGTGCCGATCGCAAGCTGCGTGCTGGCACACGAATCGAAACAGGTCGAAGCGGGCGTGGCCCGCGACGTTGCGGTGGAACTGCAGGCGCTGGTGGTTGGTGATCTCGCCAGCGTGCTGGCAGCGGCGGCGCCCGGTGTGGCCCTGAGGGTGACCGGCTTCATCGCGGCAAAGAGCCTGCGCAGTCGTAGACCGGTATTGCACCTGAATACAATCGAATTTCTGGAAGGAAACTGAAATGGCTTTCAAGCCCAAGTCCAAGGTTAAGAAAAAGGATGATCGCGGCGGTCGCGGTCTGTTCAAGCGTCGCAAGTTCTGCCGTTTCACGGCCGAGAAGATCGAGGAAGTCGACTACAAGGATGTCGACATCCTCAAGGACTTCATCACCGAGAACGCCAAGATCATGCCGGCGCGCATCACCGGTACCAAGGCCGGTTACCAGCGCCAGTTGTCGGTGGCGGTGAAGCGTGCACGCTTCCTCGCGCTGATGCCTTACACCGACCTGCACCTGTAAGAGAGGATAGACGCGATGCAAATCATTCTTCTCGACAAGGTCGTGAATCTGGGTGGCCTCGGCGACGTGGTCAAGGTCAAGGACGGCTACGCCCGCAACTATCTGATCCCGCAAGGCAAGGCCAAGCGTGCCACGCAGGCCAACCTGGCCGAGTTCGAGGCGCGTCGCGCCGAGCTCGAGCGCGCCCAGGCGGAAAAGCTGGGCGCCGCGCAGGAGCTGGCTGCCAAGCTCGAGGGCGTGACGGTGCAGGTCAGCCGCAAGGCGGGCATGGACGGCCGTCTGTTCGGCTCGGTAAACAACGCCGACGTGGCCGAGGCGCTCGCCGCGCAG
>JBFGZP010000398.1:0-2901 GCA_041586695.1 Thauera sp. | reverse complement strand
GTCGAGCCGGCCGGTCGCAGTGCCGGCGTCATCGTGGGCGATGTCGCCCAGCTCGTCGAAAAGCTCAAGAACGAAGCAAAGGTGATCTGACATGACCATCCTCGTTATCGCGGAACACGACAACACCGGCCTCAAGGCCGCCACCCTCAACACCACCGCGGCGGCCAGCCAGCTCGGTGGCGAGATCCACCTGCTGGTCGCCGGCCAGGCCTGCGCCGACGCCTGCGCCGCCGCCGCCAGGCTCGCCGGCGTCGCCAAGGTGCTGTGCGCCGACGCCGCCCACCTGGCCGATCAGGGCGCCGAGAACCTCGCCGCCCTGGTGCTCGGCCTGGTCAGGGACGGCGGCACCGCCTACACCCACGTGCTGGCGCCGGCCACCACCTTCGGCAAGAACTTCGCGCCGCGGGTCGCCGCGCTGCTGGACGTGGCCCAGGTTTCCGAGATCGTCGCGGTGGAATCGGCCGACACCTTCGTGCGCCCGATCTACGCCGGCAACGCGCTCGCCACCGTTCGCAGCGCCGACGCGATCAAGGTCATCACCGTGCGCACGACCGCCTTCGACGCCGTCGCCGAGGGCGGGGCCGCCGCCATCGAGGCGGTGCCCGCCGGCACCGACGTCGGCAAGTCGAAGCTGGTCGGACGCGAACTCACCAAGTCCGCCCGTCCCGAACTCGGTGCGGCGAAGACGATAGTCTCCGGTGGTCGTGGCCTGGGCAGCGGCGACAACTATCGCAGCATGCTCGAGCCCCTCGCCGACAAGCTTAACGCCGCGCTGGGCGCCAGTCGCGCCGCGGTCGATGCCGGCTTCGTCCCGAACGACTACCAGGTCGGCCAGACCGGCAAGATCGTCGCCCCGCAGCTCTATCTCGCGGTCGGCATCTCCGGCGCGATCCAGCATCTGGCCGGGATGAAGGACTCCAAGGTGATCGTCGCGATCAACAAGGATCCCGAGGCGCCGATCTTCCAGGTCGCCGACTACGGCCTGGTGGGCGACCTGTTCGAGCTCGTGCCGCAACTGACCGCCTCCCTCTAGCCGTCCAATCGAAACACGCCCGGGCCGGGGCCCGGCGCCATCCCGCAGCGCGGGAGGGCGCCGGTCGGCCCGCAACAACCCGATATCAAGGAGTCCGCAGATGAGCACCTACATCGCCCCCGTGCGCGAAATGCTGTTTGCCATGAACGAGCTGGCCGGGCTGGAGGAAATCTCCGCCCTGCCGGGCAACGAGGAAGTGAGCGCCGATCTGGTCGAAGCCATCCTCGACGAAGCCGGCAAGTTCGCCACCGAAGTGCTGGCACCGATCAACGCCTCCGGCGACCGCCAGGGCAACAAGTGGGACCGGGGCACGGTGACGACCGCCGAAGGCTTCCGTGAGGCCTACGCGGCCTTCTGCGAAACCGGCTGGAACGGCATGCCCGCGTCCACCGAGTTCGGCGGCCAGGGCCTGCCGGTGACCGTGTCCACCGCGGTGCTGGAGATGTGGAAGTCGGCCAACATGTCGTTCTCGCTGTGCCAGATGCTGACGCTGGGCGCAGTGGAGGCGATCGCACACCATGGTTCCGACGAGCTCAAGGCGCGCTTCCTGCCGAACATGGTCGCCGGCACCTGGACGGGCACGATGAACCTCACCGAGCCCCAGGCCGGCTCCGACCTCGCCGCGGTGCGCACGAAAGCCGAGCCGCGCGGCGACGGCAGCTACGCCCTGTCGGGCACCAAGATCTTCATCACCTGGGGCGAGCACGACATGGCGGACAACATCGTCCACCTCGTGCTCGCGCGCCTGCCCGATGCGCCGCCGGGGGTGAAGGGTATCTCGCTGTTCGTCGCGCCCAAGTACCTGGTCAATGACGACGGCAGCCTGGGCGAGCGCAACGACCTCGAGTGCGCCTCGATCGAACACAAGATGGGCATCCACGCCAGCCCCACCGCGGTGATGGTGTTCGGCGACAAGGACGGGGCCATCGGCTACCTGGTGGGCGAGCCCAATCGCGGCCTCGAGTACATGTTCACGATGATGAACCATGCCCGCCTGAACGTCGGCCTCGAGGGTGTGGCGATCGCCGAGCGTGCCTACCAGCAGGCGTTGGCCTATGCCCGCGAACGCGTTCAGGGCCGCATCGTCGGCGACGCCTCGGGCGGGAAGAAGCCCATCCTGCACCATCCCGACGTGCGTCGCATGCTGATGGACATGAAGGCGCGCACCGAGGCGACGCGTGCCATCGCCTACTACGTGGCCGGTTGCATGGACCGCGCCAAGAGCCATGCCGACGAAACCGTGCGCCGCGCCAACCAGAGCCGGCTCGAACTGCTCACTCCGGTGGTCAAGGGCTGGTGCACCGAGGCGGCCCAGGGCGTGACCTGGAACGGCATCCAGGTCCATGGCGGCATGGGCTTTATCGAGGAAACCGGTGCCTGCCAGCACATGCGCGATGCACGCATCACGACGATCTACGAAGGCACGACCGCGATCCAGGCCAACGACCTGATCGGGCGCAAGGTCGCCCGCGAAGGCGGACATGCAATGCGCGCCCTGCTCGATGAAATGGGTGATGCGCGACGCGGCCTCGAGGGCCATGCCGACGCCCAGCTACAGAACTTCGGCGCCGCCCTCGAGCGCGGAATCGTCGCCCTGCGCGAGGCCACCGAATGGCTGCTGGCCAACTACGAGCGCAGTCCCCAGGCCGCGGCGGCCGGTGCCGTGCCCTTCCTCAAGCTCGCCGGCACGGTCACCGGCGCGTGGCTGATGGCGCGTGCGGCGACGATCGCCTTCGACCGCCTGAAGGAGGCGGATGGCGAGTTCTACGGCGCCAAGCTCGTCACCGCGCGCTATTTCGTCGAGCACGTGCTGCCCGAGGCCAACGGCTACCGCGACGCCATCGTGAACGGTGCCGAGTCGGTGCTGG
>JBFGZP010000397.1:0-2928 GCA_041586695.1 Thauera sp. | reverse complement strand
GTCGATGGCACGAACATCCTTGCCCTCGGCGTCCTTGCCGACGCGTTCGAGGAGTCGTGCCCGCCACTGGTCGCGGGTGCTGAACTGGTCGATCAAGCCGGCAGTACGGGCCGCCTCGGCGGCATCGCCGCGGCTCGCCGCAAGCACGTCGCGATAGCCCTGGACATAGGCGTCGAGCGCTTCCGGGCTGAGCTTGCGGGCAGCGGAGACGTCGGTGCGGAAGCGGTCCCACAGCGCGTCGAGCAGGTCGCGCGATGCGTCGCGGTCCTGTTCCGACATGTCGCTGCGGGTGAAGGGCTCGGAGAAGGACTTGTACTCGCCGACGCGGAATACATGGATGCGGATACCGAGCGCGTCGAGCGCATCCTTGAAGTAGGTGACGTAGCGCGCCAGGCCCTGCAGCAGCACGAAGCCGTCCGGCGCCAGATGGATCTCGTCGGCCACCGAGGCGAGGTAGTACTGGCTCTGGGTGAAGCGCTCGCCGCGCGCATACACCGGCTTGCCGGCGGCCTTGAATGCCGTGATCGCCGCACGCAGTTCGCCGAGCTTGGACAGCCCGGCTGCGGCGAGATCGTCGGTTTCGATCACCAGTGCGGCGATGCGCGCATCGCTCGTCGCGCTGCGTACCGCCTCGAGCAGGTCGCCCAATACGGCCTGGCCAGCAGGACTGCCGCCGGTGAGTAGTTCGAACGGTTCGCCCAGCACCGCCTGCTCGACCATTGCCCCGGCCGGGCGCAACACCAGCGCTGCGCCGTCGGGCACCTCGGGCGCGGGGCGCAGCATCACCGCGACGATTGCGCCGACGGCGAGCAGGAACACCAGCGTGACCAGCGCGCGGCCGAGGAACTCGACGCTGCGGCCGACAAAGGCGAGAACGCCGAAAATGAAGCGGAAGAGGCCTCGAATCACCAGTCTTTCTCCACGGGCCGGTCAGCGCCGACGGAACACCAGGTCCCACACGCCGTGCCCGAGCTTCAGACCACGACTCTCGAACTTCGTCAGCGGCCGGTAGTCCGGGCGCGGTGCGAAGCTGTCGGCGGTATTCTGCAGCAGGGGCTCGGCCGACAGGACCTCGAGCATCCAGTGCGCGTAGTCCTCCCAGTCGGTGGCGCAGTGAAGATAGCCTCCGGGCGTGAGCTTGGTGGCTATCAGGGCGACGAAATCGGGCTCGATGATGCGCCGCTTGTGATGGCGCTTCTTGCGCCAGGGATCGGGGAAGAACACGTGCACACCGGCGAGCGTGGCGTCCGGGATCATGTCGCGCAGCACCTCGACGGCGTCGTGCTGCACGATGCGCACGTTGGCCAGATCGTTCTCGGCGACGAGCTTGCACATCGCGCCGACGCCCGGACCATGCACCTCGATACCGAGGAAGTCGTGGTCGGCCAAGGCGGCGGCGATCCTGGCCGTGGTCTCGCCCATGCCGAAACCGATCTCGACGATCTTCGGTGCGCTGCGGCCGAAGGCGGCATCCAGGTCCATTGGTGCGAGGCGGTAGGGCAGGCCGATGCGGGGCAGCACCTCGTCGAGGCAGCGCTGCTGCGCCACCGACATGCGACCCTGGCGCAGCACGAAGCTGCGGATGCTGCGGCTGGAAAAGCGCTGCTCGGGGTCGCCGGCCTCGAAGGCGGTGCGCGCAGGCCGCGCTTCCGCGACAGGGCTGCCTGCGCCCTCGGGCGGATCTGCGTTGGGCAGACTCATGAGCCGATCAGCCCCGCGCTCGGCGAGCTCGGATCGGCCGAATAGTGCTTGCGCGGCATGCGCCCGGCCAGATAGGCCTCGCGCCCCGCTTCCACCGCCTTGCGCATCGCGCTCGCCATCAGCACCGGCTTGCCGGCGGCGGCGATCGCGGTGTTCATCAGCACGCCGTCGCAGCCCAGTTCCATGGCGATGGCCGCATCCGAGGCGGTGCCCACGCCGGCGTCGACCAGCACCGGAACCTTGGCGTTGTCGATGATCAGGCGCAGGTTCCACGGGTTGAGGATGCCCATGCCGGAGCCGATCAGCGAGGCCAGCGGCATCACGGCGACGCAGCCGATCTCCTCGAGCATGCGGGCCTGGATGGGGTCGTCGGCGCAGTACACCATGACGTCGAAGCCATCCTTGACCAGGATCTCGGCCGCCTTCAGCGTCTCCGGCATGTTCGGGAACAGCGTCGTCGAGTCGCCCAGCACCTCGAGCTTGACCAGCGCGTGGCCGTCCAGCAGCTCGCGCGCCAGGCGCAGGGTGCGCACGGCGTCGTCGGCCGTGTAGCAGCCCGCGGTGTTGGGCAGCAGGGTGAACTGGTCCGGCGGCAGGGCGTCGAGCAGGTTCGGTTCGTCGGGGTTCTGGCCGATGTTGGTGCGACGGATCGCAACGGTGACGATCTCGGCCCCGCTGGCATCGATGGCCTCGCGCGTCTCGGCGAAATCCTTGTACTTGCCGGTGCCGACCAGCAGTCGGGAGCGATAGGCCTTGCCGGCAATCACGAGGGCGTCATTCATGGAGCAACCTTTAGCAATGAAAAACAACGAACGCTCCGACCATCACGGCCGGGGACTGGTTTCCTCCGAAGGCGGTCAGCCACCGCCGACCGCGACGACGATCTCGAGGCGGTCGCCGGCGGCCAGCCGCACCTCGCCGTGCCGCGCGCGCGGTACGATCTCGCCGTTGCGCTCCACGGCCAGGCGCTTGCCGGCGAGGCCGCGCTGTTCGAGCAGGGCGAGGACGGTGAGATCGGGTTCGAGCGACTGGGGCTGACCGTTGAGGGTGACCTGGATCATGGCGATGCGGAATTCTGAAGCGGGCGAAAATCTTAACATGCCGCGGCGTTTGACTTTTCCCGGTGCGGGCGCTAACTTCAGCCCATCCAGCGCCGATTTGAACCACAGCTTGCGGGCGCTCAATAAATACGGCTAAAGCGAGGACGACCCAGTCCACGTTTCCAGC
>JBFGZP010000396.1:0-2930 GCA_041586695.1 Thauera sp. | reverse complement strand
TTCGAACCCACGGTAGGCTCGCACCTACGCCTGATTTCGAGTCAGGTACATTCGACCACTCTGCCACCTCTCCGCTCGAAGGACGGCATTATAGAAGGGTCTTCGAAAAAAAGCACCTGGGATTTGAGCCCGGTGCGCTTGGCGAACAATTCGTCGTGGGCACTCGCCGTGGCGGTGATGCAGATCGGCGCAGCGCGCCGGGTAATCGACGCAACGGCGACAGACCCGGACGAGGCCGTCGCCGTTTGCACTTGGGCTGTGAAGCGCGCGAACGCTCAGGTGGCCTTGCGCTTGTCGCGTTCGATCAGGGCGTAGGCCGAGTGGTTGTGGATCGACTCGAAATTCTCCGATTCCACCACGTAGGCGTCGATGCGCGACTCGTCGTTGAGCTTGCCGGCGACGTCCCGCACCATGTCCTCGACGAACTTCGGGTTGTCGTAGGCGCGCTCGGTGACGTACTTCTCGTCGGGGCGCTTGAGCAGGCCGTAGACCTCGCAAGATGCCTGGCTCTCGACGAGCTGCACCATCTCCTCTATCCACAGGTGATCGTTCAACACCGAGGTCACGGTGACGTGCGAACGCTGGTTGTGGGCGCCGTAGGCCGAAATCTTCTTCGAGCACGGGCACAAGCTGGTGACGGGCACGACGACCTTCATGGTGAAGTCGTAGGCGCCGCCTTCGCGGATCTCGCCGGTGAAGGTGACCTCGTAGTCCATCAGGCTCTGCACGCCCGACACCGGCGCCGCCTTGTTGATGAAGTAGGGGAAGGTCATCTCGATGTGACCGGTTTCGGCCTCGAGGCGCCCGATCATCGCGCGCAGCATCGGCTCGAAGGATTCCACCGAGATCTCGCGCTCGTTGCCGTTGAGTATCTCGATGAAGCGCGACATGTGGGTGCCCTTGAAGTTATGGGGCAGGCCGACATACATGTTGAAGGTGGCGACCGTGTGCTGGAAGCCGCCACCCTTGTCGCTGACCTTGACCGGATGCCGGATCGACTTGATGCCGACCTTGTTGATGGCGATCTGACGGATGTCGGCGCTACTCTGGACGTCGGGAATGGCGTGCACCGCGGGGGCGTTCATGGCTGCTTCTCTCTGCGATCGGGGTTATTAGCAGCGATGCTAACGTTCCCGACAAAACTACTCAACTATTGGCCGGATAGGCGCGCTCGATCGCGGCCAGAATACCGGTCTTGTCGAGCCCCACGGAGGCCAGCAGCTTCGCCTGGTCGCCGTGATCGATGAAGTGGTCCGGCAGGCCCAGTCTCAGCACCCGCGGACGATCCGCGAGGCCGTCGAGGACGCGCGAAACCTCCGCGCCTGCGCCGCCGATCACTACATTCTCTTCGACGGTCACGAGCAGCTCGTGGTTCGCGGCGAGTTGCGCGACGAGCGCCTCGTCGAGCGGCTTGACGAAGCGCATGTTGGCGACAGTGGCGTCGAGGGCCTCGCCGGCTTCGAGCGCGACGCCGAGCAGGCTGCCGAAGGCCAGCAGCGCGATGCGCTTGCCCTCGCGGCGGACTTCGCCCTTGCCGATCGGCAGCGCGGTCATCTGCTTGACGGGGGCGACGCCGGGCCCGCTGCCGCGAGGGTAGCGCACGGCAGCGGGGCCGTCGTGGCGCACGGCGGTGAAGAGCATCTGGCGGCACTCGTTCTCGTCGCCCGGTGTCATGACCACCATGTTGGGGATGCAGGCGAGGTAGGACAGGTCGAAGGCGCCATGGTGCGTCGCGCCGTCGGCACCGACCAGGCCGCCGCGGTCGATCGCGAATGTCACCGGCAGGTTCTGCAGCGCGACATCGTGAATGAGCTGGTCGTAGGCACGCTGCAGGAAGGTGGAGTAGATCGCCACGACCGGCCGGATGCCCTCGCAGGCGAGGCCGGCGGCGAAGGTGACCGCGTGCTGCTCGGCGATGCCGACGTCGAAGTAGCGCTCGGGGAAGTCCTGCGCGAACTGCACCAGCCCCGAGCCTTCGCGCATCGCCGGCGTGATCGCGACCACGTTCGGGTCGGCGCGCGCGATGTCGCACATCCACTCGCCGAAGACCTGCGTATAGGTGAGCTTGCCGCCGCCCTTGGCGCTCTGGATGCCGGCGGTGTGGTCGAACTTCGACACGCCGTGGTAGAGGATCGGGTCGGCCTCGGCGAGCTTGTAGCCCTGGCCCTTTTTCGTGATCACGTGCAGGAACTGCGGGCCCTTGAGCTTCTTGAGATTTTGCAGCGTCGGGATGAGCGCATCGAGGTCGTGGCCGTCGATCGGGCCGTAGTAGTGGAAGCCGAATTCCTCGAACAATGTGCCCGGCGTGATCATGCCCTTGACGTGCTCTTCCATCTTGCGCGCCAGCTCGGCCATCGATGGCGCGATGGCCAGCACCTTCTCGCCGACGCGTCGAGCGGTGTTGTAGGTGGAGCCGGACAGCATGCGGGCGAGGATCTTGGTGAGCGCGCCGACCGGCGGCGAGATCGACATCTCGTTGTCGTTGAGGATGACGAGCAGGTTGGTGTCTTCCATGTCACCGGCATTGTTGAGGGCCTCGAAGGCCATGCCGGCCGACATCGCGCCGTCGCCGATCACCGCGACCGCGTGGCGCTTCTCGCCCCGCTCGCGCGCCGCCACGGCCATGCCCAGCGCGGCGGAGATCGAGGTCGAGGAGTGCGCGGTGCCGAAGGTGTCGTATTCGCTTTCGCAGCGCCGCGGAAAGCCCGAGATGCCCTCCCAGTGGCGCAGCCCGCTCATCGCCTCGCGCCGGCCGGTGAGCGTCTTGTGGCCGTAGGTCTGGTGGCCCACGTCCCATACGATGCGGTCGTACGGCGTGTTGAAAATGTAGTGCAGCGCGATCGTGAGTTCGACCGTGCCGAGGTTGGACGACAGGTGGCCGCCGGTCTTGGATACCGACTCGATCAGGAACGCGCGCAGCTCATCGGCGA
>JBFGZP010000395.1:0-2934 GCA_041586695.1 Thauera sp. | reverse complement strand
GTGGTCATGGTTTGCCCTCCTCATCGGGTTCAAGGTCGATCTCGCTAATCAACCTCTTACCATGACCACTCACGCCTTCAAGCCCGTCTGGGCTCTTGCACACTTCTCAGCACACTACCTGTCGGTGTCACTGACCGGCACAATAGAGCCACCGGTGATCGGCATATAGGAGCCGGCGGGAAGGGGCTCTGACGAACGTCTGCGGGGGTTCAAGATTGGCTGTTTTTCGGGGTGCCCGCAAGGGCTGCTTTGGCCTTGTTCGGCCCCTGTCGGGGAGCGCGGTAGGATGCTCCGTCGAGCGTCAGGCAATAGGCGTTGTGACGCAGCCGATCGACGGTGGCCGACGCGAGTAGCCGGTTGCCGGGGAAGGCCTGGTCCCACTCGGTGAAGTCGAGATTGCTGGTAACGACGGTGGCGGCCTGCTCGTAACGTTCGGCGATCAGGTCATGCAGATCTTCGTCGGCGGGTGAGCGAAGCGGTTTCAGCCCAAAATCATCGATGATGAGGACCGGAACGCGGGCCAGTTGCTGGAGCTTGCGTTCATAGGCGCCGGTGGCCCGCGCGGCGTTAAGGCTTGCGAGCAACTGCGAGCACGACGCGAAGACGACGTCGTGCCCCTGACGCACCGCGCAGTGGCCGAGCGCCTGCGCGAGATGGCTCTTGCCGGTGCCGCAGGGGCCAACGATGAGCACCGGGGCGCGCTCGTTGATGTAGCGCCCGGTCGCCAGATCGTGGACCAGCGCACGGTTGGTCGAGGGCAGCCGGTCAAACTCGAAACCTTCGAGGGTCTTGGTGGCACGGAAGGCCGCACGGCGCAGGCGCGTGGCGAACTTCTTCTGCTCGCGCCGTGCGACTTCGTCCTGGATCAGCAGCGCGAGGAATTCCGTGTAGGCGAGCTTCGCGTCGATGGCCTGGCGGTTGCGCGCGTCGAGCGAATCGAGGATGCCGGAGAGACGCAGCTGCTTGAGTTGCGGCGCCAGTTCGGTGGCGGGATTCATGGTGAGAGACTCCTTGGGTGAGATGGGCGTAAGCCCGGTCAGTGAAACGAGGTCGATTCGTCGGCGAAGAGCGCCGCGGTGGCGCGCGCGAAACGGGCGCGGCCGGCATAAGGTTCGGTGCTCACCGGGGTGATCGGCTGCAGGTCGTGGCCGCCGGCGAGGATGGTCTTGACGGTGCGGTACTGCGGGCTGTCATGGGCGAGCGCGCGCTCGCACGCCGCCTCCAGGCGCGCGGCGCCGTAGCGGCTCTTTAACTGCAGCACGCCCTGCGCGGCGCGTAGCCGCTCGCTGATGCGGTCGCCGAGCAGCCGCCCGATGAGTTGGGCGCACGCCGCGCCGATCTCCCCTGCCTGCTGCAGACACCAGCTGCGGTCGTGCGCGAAGAAGCGCTGGGCGGCGAGCGGCAGATGATCGGCGACGGTGCGCCGCTCGCCGGGACGGCGGGCGCGGGCATGCGTGGCCACGGGTTTGAAGTCCTGATAGACCGTCACCACGGTGTCGGTCGCGCGCAGCCACAAACGCTTGCCGACCAGCGCGCAAGGCACTGAGTACAGCGCCCGATCGAAGCTGACGTGGCAGTCGCGATGCACCGACACTGCGTGCCAAGTGCCCAGATCCGGCGGTACCGCCGGCAGCGGTTTCAGGACGCTGCGCTCGACGGCGAAGCTCGCGAGCGGCTGCACCCGCGTGGTGCCGTGGATGCGCAGCCCCGCTTCCTTCAATACCCAATCGCGAACCTGGGCGTTCAGATCGGCCAGATCACGGAACGTGCGCGTGGGCAGGAAGTTGCCTTTGACATATTTGACGCCCGCCTCCACGATCCCCTTCTTCTGCGGATCTTGTGGGGGACAGGCATCGATCCGGAAACCGTAGCCTTCGGCGCACTCGGCATAGGCGCGCTGCACTTCCGGATCACGGGCACATGCCTTGGTGATCGCGCACTTGGCGTTGTCGATGATCAAGCGCTGCGGCACCGCGCCGAACCACTCGAAGGCGCGCCGATGGCAGCCGAGCCAGGTGCGTACGCTCTGGTCCCACACGAACTCGACGTACTGATGCCGCGAGAAACATAGCGTCATCACGAAGGCCCACGTGCGGCGCAGCTCACCGTTGGCGGGATCGATGAGTCGCGGACCGGCGCCGAAATCGACCTGCGCCGCCTCACCCGGCGCGAACGACAAGCGCACGGTCGCCTCCGGCGGCCGCTCGCGCTCGATGCCGGCGATGAGCCGGCGCACGCTGGAATAGTGCCCGGCAAAGCCGTGCTCGCGTTTGAGGGTGGCGTGAATGACCACGCCCGACACCCCTTGCGCGAGCCATTGCTCGACCAAGGGCCGGAACGCGGCAATCGACGACTGCGCACTCATCGGCAGTCGCGGACGGCCGATCGCCGCAGCGAGCTCGGCATCCTCCGGCACCGGCTGCGCCGGATCGAGCCAGCCGCGGGCCGCGGCCAACTCGCGGAAACGGGCGGCCTTCGCCCGTCCCATCAGTTTCGCGCGCGCAATCTCGCGCTCGGAGTCGCCCTGACGCATGCGCATCAGGGCCTGGCGGTACTCGTACATCTCGATGCTCCTGCGGGCCACCGGCTTCCTCCTTGCCAAACCAAAACCCGGCAGGGTAGCGATGGACCGCTCAAGGTCGAGACGTCCGTCAAAACATTACTGGCTCCATTACGCCGATCCGGCGCTGGCTCCTATGTGCCGATCCGTGACTGGCTCCAATATGCCGATCACGCCCTGGCCTCAATGTGCCGATCACGAGCTGGCTCCATTGTGCCGATCCGCAACTGGCTCCTATGTGCCGGTCGGTGACAACCCGTGTCAACCCGGTCAAAAAGTCAGCTTTCGGCCGAGGCTGTGTAAGAACGTCTCGCTCGTTGATTGAAGTGGGGGAAAAGGGGCGCGCGGCGAAGGGAAGCCGGCCTCAGGTGGGG
>JBFGZP010000394.1:0-2948 GCA_041586695.1 Thauera sp. | reverse complement strand
CTCGACAGCCAGGTCGTGAAGTGGAACGTCGATGCCGCGATCAAGTTCCATGGCGGGGACCAGAGCGCGCAGTACGTGGTCGACCGCCTCGACGTGCATTACCAGCCGGGCCACATCAACGCCTCGCAGTCGGAGACGATGTTCGCCGACGGCAAGTGGCTTTGTGTCGGCTGCAAGTTCTCCAAGGACCGCTTTCTGCCCGTCGGCCCGCTGCACGCCGAAACCGAGCAGTTCGTCGATATCTCGGGCGAGAAAATGGTGCTGGTGGCCGACCACCCGGTGCGCCCGGAGCCGCACGACTTCATCATCTTCAAGCGCGAACTGCTGCAGCCCAAGCAGGTGTACAACCTGGACGACTTCCCCAACGCGGTCAAGGACCCGAAGGAAGCCGGCGTCTTCCGCGACGGCAACAAGGTCACGGTGAAGATCACTTCGCAGGCGCCGGCCTTCGAGCCACGCGAGTTCAAGCTCAAGGTCGGCGACGAAGTCACGATCATCCTGACCAACCTGGACAAGATCGAGGACCTGACACACGGCTTCGCGATTCCGAACTACAACATCAACTTTATTGTCAACCCGCAGGAAACCAAGTCGGTGACCTTCACGGCGGACAAGCCCGGGGTGTTCTGGTGCTACTGCACGCACTTCTGCCACGCGCTGCACCTGGAGATGCGTAGCCGCATGATCGTCGAGGCCTGAGCCCCCCGACCCACTGCTTCACTCGCATCGGCACACAAGGGGCGCAGGCCCCTTGTGTGCTTTCATGCATTTGGAATTCGGCCGGCACGAGCGAATTGATCGCGGACAATTACAGCATCGGCGCGAGTTTTTAGACTGTATCGTAATTTCCTTATGGAGCGCGCCATGAAGCCGTTCACCGCATTGCGCGGCGCCCTGTACGCAAGCCTCTTCACGCTCGCCAGCCTCGCGGCCGGCGGCGCAATAGCCGAGACGGCCTATGAGGCAAAGCTCGCGCCCGAGGTCAATACTGCCCCCGACCTGTGCGCGCATGTGCCGTGTGCCGAGGTTCTGCCGGGCGCGACGAGTTTCTCCGAGCGCAAGGGCCAGCCGAGATACGTCGAAGGCTACCGCGATGAAGACGGCGAGCGCAAGCTGCACGGCTACGTGATGCTGTCGACCGACATCACCGATACGCCGGCCTATTCGGGCAAGCCGGTGGTGACGCTGATCGGCATGAACACCGAAGGCCGCTTCGTCGGCGTCAAGGTCCTCAAGCACTCCGAGCCCATCCTGCTGCTCGGCATTCCCGAGTCCGCCCTGATCGCGTTCAACGACCAGTACCTGGGCAAGTTCGTCGGCGACAACATCGAGATCGGCCGCTCCCGCCCCGACGAGGACATCATTGGCCTCGATGCCATTTCCGGCGCGACCGTCACGGTGATCGCACAGAACCAGGTGATGATGACCTCCGGTGCCGCGGTCGGCCGTCAGGTCGGCATCCTCGAAGCCACCATTCGTCCACAGGCGACCTTCAGGGACGCCGGGCGCAGCCTGGACTGGGCGACCCTGGTGAAGGAAGGCGCGGTGCAGCGCCTGACGGTGAAACCCGAACAGGTCGGCCTGGCGCGCGGCGGTGAGCCCTTCATCGACCTCTGGTACGGCTACCTCAACCACCCCGAAATCGGCCGCGCCGTGCTCGGCGAGGGCGGCTGGCGTGCGCTGATGGGCCGGCTGGCCGAGGGCGAGCATGCCGTGTTCGTGATTCGCACCGGCGGCAAGGAGTCGTTCAAGGGTTCCGGCTTCGTGCGCGGCGGCATCTACGACCGCGTGCAGATTCGCCAGGGCCAGGACGCCTTCACCTTCCGCGACCTCGACTACCTCAACCTGTACGGCGTGAATGCGCCGGGCGCGCCCGCGTTCAACGAATCGGCGATCTTCATCGTGCGTTCGCCGGCCTTCTCGGGCGCCTTCCCGTGGAAGTTCATCTTTCTCGGCAACCGCATCGACCGCGAAACCGGCGCCCGCACCTTCGCCAACTTCGACACCGAGTACTGGCTTGGCGACGCCTACCTGGAAGGCGGCCGTCCCGAGGTGATCAAGCCCGACGCGCCCTGGGTGCGGGTGTGGAAGACGCGCGCGCTGGAGATCGGCCTGTTCTCGGCGCTGCTGTTGGGTGTCGGCGTCGTCTATGCGATGCGCGACACGCTGACACGCCGCTCCACACGCAAGAACAAGTGGCCGGTCGACGCCTTCAAGTACAGCGCCTGGATCATCAGCATCGGCTTCGTCGGCTTCGGCCTGCTCGCCCAGCCGTCCATCACCCAGGTGCTGACCTGGTTCCACTCGCTGCTGTTCCAGTGGCAGTGGGAGCTGTTCCTCAGCGATCCATTCATCTTCCTGTTCTGGATCTTCATCATCGTCACCGTGTTCCTGTGGGGGCGTGGCCTGTTCTGCGGCTGGCTGTGTCCATTCGGTTCGCTGTCGGAACTGCTGTACAAGGTCGCGGCAGCGGTGGGGCTCAAGCGCTTCCAGTTCGCGGTGCCCATGGCGCTGCACAACCGGCTGAAATGGCTGAAGTACGCGGTATTCTTCGGTCTGCTGGCGGTGTCGGTGTTCTCGATGGGGCTGGCGGAGAAGCTCGCCGAGGTGGAGCCGTTCAAGACCACTTTCCTGGTCGGGATGTTCAACCGCAGTTGGCCGTACACGCTTTTCGCCGCGGGCCTGCTCGGCCTGTCGATCTTCACCGAGCGGCCGTTCTGCAAGTATCTGTGCCCGCTCGGCGCGGCGCTGGCGATGCCGACGACCTTCCGCTGGTTCGGCCTCAAGCGCAAGCAGGAATGCGACACTTGCAAGGCGTGTGCCGTGGGCTGCGGGTCGAACGCGATCGATGCCGATGGCCGCATCGACCAGCGCGAATGCATGCTCTGCCTCGACTGCATGGTGATGTACACCGACGAGCACGCCTGCCCGCCGCTGGTGAAGGAGCG
>JBFGZP010000393.1:0-2950 GCA_041586695.1 Thauera sp. | reverse complement strand
CAGGGCGTTGAGATCGGTCGGCACGAAATGCGGGGCCGGCTGTTTCGCATAATCGCGGAAGGCGTTGACCAGGTTCTTCATCGCCTCGACCTGGTTGACGATAGTACGCGTCGACCGCTCCAGCATCTCGCGACCGTCGGCGTCGAGACGATCGGCGAGCTTGAACGCGAGCCGCTCGGCCGAGAGCTGGATCGGCGTGAGCGGGTTCTTTATCTCGTGCGCCAGGCGCCGTGCCACCTCCGCCCAGGCCGCGGTACGCTGTGCCGCGACCAGGCGCGAGATGTCGTCGAACACCACCACCAGGCCACCGCCGCTCGCTGCGGGCAGGCGCGAGCCGTGGATCAACAGCGTCAGCGGCGTGCTGTCCTTCACCGCCAGGTCGATCTGCGTCTGCCAGTCGCCCTCGTTGCTCGAAAAGCCCGCCTGCAGCGCCTCGCGGAAATGGGCATGGCGCGGCCATTCGTCCAGCGGGATGTCCTCGAATCCGGCCAGGTCGTCGTCGAGAATCTGCATCGCGCCATGGTTGGCCGCGCGCAGCGTACCGTCGGCACCGAACGCCAGCACGCCGGTCGACAGATTGGCAAGCACGCTCTCCAGATAGGCGCGCGCCGACTCCACCGCGGCGCGGTTGCGCTCGGCCGCGGCGCGGGCATCCTCGAGCTGGCGCGTCATCTGATTGAACGACTGAGTGAGCACACCGAGTTCGTCACGCGCCGGCAACGACCGCCGAGGGCTGAAGTCGCCCTGCGCCACCGCCTGCGTGCCCTCGGCAAGGATCAGCAAGGGAGCCGCCAGGCGCCGCGCCATCACGAAGGCGACGGCGACCGCCGTGAGCAGCGCCAGCAGCAGGGTCAGCGTGAGGGTGATGCCGTAGATGCGGTTGAGGCCCTTGCGCCCGAGCGTGAGCTGCTGGTAGTCGCGATACGCTTCCTGTACCGCCTCGGCATGGCGGCCGAAGGTCTCCGGCACGCGCTGAGTCAGCTGCAGCAGGTTGGGCTCGCCGGCGAGCGTGCGCAGCGGAATGGGCACCACGACTCGAATCACCAGGCGCCCGTCGGACTGGCTCTCCACCAGATGCAGGCGACGGCTCTGCCGGGCCTGGCGCAGCTGCGCCTGGCTGGGCAGGTCGGGAATGAACTCACCCACGGCCTCTACCGAAGTGGCCAGAATCTGCCCGCTGCTGGAGATCACCGTGGCGCTGGCCACACCGGACTGTTCGCGCAACCGGTTGAGCAGGACGGACGAGACCGGGCCGCTCCCCTCCAGTTCGAGCGCCATGTCCTCGGCCTTGTCGCTGACCTGGCTGATGAGATAGTCCAGCGCATTCTGCCCCAGGGCGATACCCCCCTCGAGCGCGGAATCGACACGCACGTCGAACCAGGACTCGATGCTGCGCGCCAAGAACTGAAGCGATACGGCATACACCACGACGCCCGGGAGCACACCCATCAGCGCGAACATGAGCACCAGGCGGTACTTGAGCCTCGAACCGAACTGCCGCCTGCGGTACTCGCGCCACAGCTTGCGCAGCTGCACCGCGACCACTGCTGCGAGCGCAACCGCGACGACACCGTTGACCGCGAGCAGATAGGGATAGCTGCTGGCGAACAGGTCGGTGTTCGCGCTGGCCGAGGTCAACAGGAACAACAGGATGCCGGCAAGCGCCGCGGCACCGACCAGAAGGAAGCGCTTCAACGGAAGCTTGGAGCGCCAGGCAGGAAAGTCCATTGCAGCCAGTCGGTACCGATGTTCCAGTCGCGGCTGCCAATGGCCGTTACCTGGAAGGGTTTGGGAAGGAGGCTCGTATCGAGCCGGAAGCGCAGCGATACTTCGTGCGACACCCCGCCCTTGAGCACGCCGGGGTCGGCAACCTGCCAATTGCGAATGCGCCGCATCGTGCGCACCGCCCCGTCGAGGCTGTCGAAGCTCTGGTGAAAGCTGCCGATCGACAGCCGGTAGCTGCGCGTGATCGCATGGTAGTGCAGCCGGTACTCCAGGCTGCGGTCCACCACGACCTTGTTCAGCCAGTACCAGCGCGGTCGCTCGATGACGACTTCGGCGGTGAAGTACAGCGAAACGCCGCGCGTCACCGCATCGACGAGGCGTGGATTCAGGTCGATCTCGATGTCGGCGTTGAGCACGTAGCCGCTATCGCCGGGGACGATCTCGGCATTGACGATCTCGGCATCGTCGGCGGCAGCGGTCGCAACGAACAGCGCCAGCAGCACGAACAGCAGTCGCCGCAGGAGCCGATCAGCGAGTCCTGCGCAGCAGTGCGTAATAGAAGCCGTCATGTTCGGCATTGGGCAGCAACTGGCGCTCTGGGCGGCCATCGATGGGAAGGCGCTCGGCGTCGGAATGGTTTGCGCAGAAGCGGGCGATCTGCACCTTGTTTTCCTCGTCGAACACCGAGCAGGTTGCATAAAGCATTGTGCCACCCACAGCCAGCGTCTGCCAAAGCGCATCGAGGATTTGCGCCTGTTGAGCGACAAACTTCACGATATCCTCCCGCCGGCGCAACCACTTGATGTCGGGATGGCGGCGCACCACGCCCGAGGCCGAGCACGGCACGTCGGCAAGAATGCGGTCGAAGGGGCGTCCGTCCCACCAGGCATCGACGGCACGGCAATCGGCCACGCTGACGCGGGCCTCCAGCCCGAGGCGCTTCAGGTTACGGGTGACGCGGGCCGCACGACCCGGGTCGAGCTCGAGCGCCTGCAGTTCGATCCGCGCGAACTCGAGCAAATGGGCCGTCTTGCCCCCCGGCGCCGCACAGGCGTCGAGCACCCGTTCGCCCTCCGCGGGGTTCAGCAGCCGGGCCGCCCACTGCGCCCCCGCATCCTGCACCGACAGCCGGCCCTCGGCATAGCCCGGCAGCCGCGCGAGGGGGACGGGCGTATCGAGCAGCAAGGCATCGTTGTCGAGCCTGCGCGTGGCAATGCCCGCCTCT
>JBFGZP010000392.1:0-3019 GCA_041586695.1 Thauera sp. | reverse complement strand
GGAATACGATCCGACCCGCCTCGTCCATGAACGCAGCGTCAGCGTCAACACCGCCGCCGCCGGCGGCAATGCCAGCCTGATGGCCATGGGCGCCTGATGCAGGCGCGGCAATGCGAACCCGCCGGGGCGAGCACGGATTTCGCGATCCGTATTTCGCCCGGCTCGCGCGGGCAGGAATGTCCGCACGAACCATGTCACCTGTGAAGTGCCAACAGTTTCACAACAGCACCGGAGGAGACCGCTCATGAAGAAAACCCTGCTTGCCATCGTCTGCGCCGCTTTCGGCGCCACCGCCACCCCCGCGCTGGCCGACATGGCGGTGGCGATCGCCGGGCCGATGACCGGTCAGTACGCCTCGGCCGGCGACCAGATCCGCAAGGGCGCGGAGATGGCGATCGCCGACATCAACGCCCGTGGCGGCGTGCTCGGCGAGAAGCTCACCCTCGAAGTGGGCGACGACGCCTGCGACCCCAAGCAGGCGGTCTCGGTGGCGAACACCATGCTCGATCGCGGGATCGTCTTCATGCACGGCCACTGGTGCTCGATCTCGACGATTCCCGCCTCCGAGGTCTACAACGGGTCGGACATTCTGATGGCCACGGTATCGACCAACCCGCAGGTCACCGAGCGCGGCCTGAACAACATCTTCCGCATCGTGGGTCGCGACGACCAGCAGGGTCTGGTCGCGGGCACCTACCTGGCCGAGAAGTTCAAGGGCAGGAATACCGCCGTGCTCGACGACAAGAGCGCCTACGGCAAGGGTCTGGCGGACGAGATCGCCAAGGCCATGGAAGCGAAGGGCATGAAGCCCGCGCTGCGCGAGTCGGTCACCGCCGGCGAGAAGGATTATTCCGGGATCGTCGCCAAGCTCAAGGCAGCGGGAGTCGAGGTGCTGGCTTACGGCGGCTACCACACGGAAGTGGCACTGATCCTGCGCCAGGCGCAGCAGGCCGGCCTCGACCTCACGGTGATGGGCGGCGACACCATGACCAACTCCGAGCTCGTCACCGCCGCCGGCGACGCCGCCGACAAGGTCATGTTCACCTTCTCGCCCGACCCGCGCAAGAACCCCGACTCCGCGCCAGTGGTGCAGAAGTTCCGCGACGCCAAGATCGAGCCGGAAGGCTACGTGATGTACGCCTACGCCGCGATGCAGCTGTTCGAGCAGGCTGCCACCCAGGCCAAGAGCACCAGGTACAAGGATCTGGAGCAGGCCATGCGCAGCGGCACCTTCAAGACCGTGATCGGCGAGCTGTCGTTCGACGCCAAGGGTGACCAGAAGGCGCCGGGCTTCGTCGTCTATCAGTGGCAGGGCGGCAAGTACGACTACGCCAGGTAAGGCGGGCAGCATGGAGGCTGAAGCGGATCCCGCCGATCATCGCGGTCGGGCTCAAGCCGAGGCCCACGCCCGACTTCACCGTCCAGATCGGCCGCAGCCAGCTGCTCATCATGGTCGTGCCGTGCAGCTGAAGTTCGCCTTCACCTGGATCGTCGCCCGCTCCACGATTACCTCGCCCACACGCCCGCGCCTGCATGCGTTTGCCGGCATTTTCAACCCGCCCCGGTGCAAGGAGCGCTCATTCCGCCGATGTCTTCCTCCTCTTCAACGGCTCCCGCCCGCTGGCTCCCCTTCGTCGTGCTCGGCATCGGCCTCACGGCGATTTCCTTCGGTGCCATCCTCGCCCGCCTGGCCCAGGCCGAGGGCGTAAGTTCGCTCGCGGTCGCCACCTGGCGACTGGGACTGGCGGCGATCCTCATCACTCCGCTCGCACTGGTGCACTCGCGCCACGAACTCGCCCGCCTCGACGGTCGCCAGATCGTGATGGCGCTCGCGGCCGGCGCCTTCCTCGCGTTGCATTTCGCCACCTGGATCAGCTCGCTCGAATACACCTCGGTGGCCTCCAGCACTGCGCTCGTCACCACCAATCCGCTGTGGATCGGGCTCGCCTCCTTCGTGCTGTTCCGCGAGCGGCCGAGCGCCATGATGGTGGGCGGCATCGCCTTGTCGCTGGCCGGCAGCCTGTTCATCTTCTGGAGCGACAGCCAGAGCGCGGCGGGGGGGAGTCCGCTCTTCGGCAACCTGCTGGCGCTGATCGGCAGCTGGTGCTTTTCCGCCTACCTGCTGATCGGCCGCCGGCTGCGCGCCGGCCTCGGCCTGCCGGCCTACATCTGGCTGGCCTACGGCGGCGCCGGGCTGTTCCTGTTCTGCGCCAGCGCGATCGGCGGCGTCACCCTGTTCGATCACTCGCAGGCCGCCTGGCTGGTGCTGCTGGCGATGGCGCTCGGGCCACAGCTGCTCGGCCACACCTCGTACAACTGGTCGCTGCGCTACGTGTCGGCGACTTTCGTCGCGGTGGTCACACTGGGCGAACCGGTGGGCAGCGCCCTGCTCGCCTTCATCGTCTTCGGCGAGGGCTTCGCACCCCTTCAGTTCGCCGGTTTCAGCCTGCTGCTGGCCGGAATCTACCTGGCGGCGAAGGGCGAACGCGGCTGATCGAAACGAAACGAGGGTCGTACCTCACGGTACGACCCTCGCATGTGGTGCAGCGCTGAATCGCGCCCCCGCGAACCCGGCAGGCCGGATCGGAAGGCTCGCTCTCAGCCGCGATCGCGGGACAGGCGCGCGCGATCCTCGGAAGACAGGCTCAGCCCGACGCGCTCGAGGCGCGCGAGGGTTTCCTCCACCTCCCAGGGCGACGCGATGCAGACCTTCTTGCCGGTCTTCATTTCCGCATGCAGCCAGTGCGACTCCGTCTCGGAGTCCTTCCTCAGGAAGAGCCTGGAAATGGTTTCGGGCGCCGACTGGGCGCGTTCAAGCCCCTCCTCTTTCTTCTTCTTGCCGTAAAAGTACGCAAGAACCAGAAAGGTGAACGTCGCCGCCACAGGAAAGACCAGATCCGCCATCACTGAACTCCAATTTCCGTTGAGCCAAAGGATAGTGCAAGAAACCCCTGCGGTATCGTATATAGAACCAATATCTATAGTCGCAAATTTTATATAGACATCAATTGGTCGCGGG
>JBFGZP010000391.1:0-3028 GCA_041586695.1 Thauera sp. | reverse complement strand
TATTTCGTCGAGCACGTGCTGCCCGAGGCCAACGGCTACCGCGACGCCATCGTGAACGGTGCCGAGTCGGTGCTGGCCCTGCCCGAGGCGCTGTTCTGATGGGTGTCACAGCCTGGATCGAAAGGAGGTTCCCATGACCCGTGAGGCAATGGAATACGATGTCGTGATCGTCGGCGCCGGCCCGTCCGGCCTGTCGACCGCGATCCGGCTACGGCAACTGGCCGAGCGCGAGGGACGCGAACTGTCGGTGTGCGTGGTGGAGAAGGGCTCCGAAGTGGGTGCCCACATCCTTTCGGGCGCGGTGATCGAGCCGCGCGCCCTCGACGAGCTCATTCCGGACTGGAAGGAGCGCGGCGCACCCCTCAACACCGCGGTCACCGAGGACCGCTTCATGCTGCTGTCGGAGCAGGGCGCGCGCCGGCTGCCGACGCCGCCGCAGATGCACAACGACGGCAACTACATCATCAGCCTGGGCAACTTGTGCCGCTGGCTGGGCGAGCAGGCCGAGGCCCTCGGGGTGGAGATCTACCCGGGCTTTGCCGCGGCCGAGGTGCTGTTCGGCGACGACGGCGCGGTCAGGGGTATCGCCACCGGCGACATGGGCGTCGGCCGCGACGGCGAGCACGGGCCCAACTACCAGGCAGGCATCGAGCTGCACGCCGGCCAGACGGTGTTCTCCGAAGGTTGCCGCGGCTCGCTGACGAAGGCGCTGAGCGCGCGCTTCGACCTGCGCCGCGACGCCGATCCGCAGACCTATGGCCTCGGCATCAAGGAGCTGTGGGAAGTCGACCCGGCGGTGCACCAGCCCGGTCTCACCGTCCACACTGTGGGCTGGCCACTGGCCTCGGACACCTACGGCGGCTCCTTCCTGTATCACCTGGAAGACAACCTGGTCGCGGTCGGCTTCGTCGTCGGCCTCGACTACAGCAACCCCCACCTGTCGCCCTACGACGAGTTCCAGCGCTTCAAGACCCACCCCGAGATGCGCAAGTTCTTCGAGGGCGGGCGGCGCATCTCCTACGGCGCGCGGGCACTGTCCGAAGGCGGGCTGCAGTCGCTGCCGCGCCTGAGCTTTCCCGGCGGGCTGCTGGTCGGCGACACCGCCGGCTTCCTCAACGTGCCCAAGATCAAGGGTACGCACATGGCGATGAAGTCCGGCATCGAGGCGGCCGAGGCCTTGTTCGCCCACCTGTCGCAGGAAGGCCAGAACGGGCGCGAGGTCACCGCCTATGCGGAGCGGCTCAAGGCGAGCTGGCTGTGGGACGAGTTGTACACCGTGCGCAACATCCGCCCGTCCTTTCGCTGGGGCCTGTGGGGTGGCATCGCCTACAGCGCCATCGACACCTATCTATTCCGCGGTCGCGCGCCCTGGACCCTGCGCAACCATGCGGATCACACGCAGATGAAGAAGGCGTCCGAGAGCGTGCCGATCGTGTATCCGAAGCCCGACGGCAAGATCAGCTTCGACCGCCTGTCCTCGGTTTTCATCTCGGCCACCAACCACGAGGAAGAGCAGCCCTGCCACCTGCGGCTGAAGGATGCCGCGGTGCCGATCGCCATCAACCTCGCGCTCTACGACGCCCCCGAGCAGCGCTACTGCCCGGCCGGCGTGTACGAGGTGGTGCGCGAGGCGGACGGCCCGCGCATGCAGATCAACGCCCAGAACTGCCTGCACTGCAAGACCTGCGACATCAAGGACCCGACCCAGAACATCGATTGGGCGGTGCCCGAGGGAGGCGGCGGGCCCAACTACCCGAACATGTAAGTGCCTGACGCCGCAACCGACTTTCAACTCAAGAGGAGACACGCCGTGTCCATGCAACGTCCTCACGGGGCCGAACACCCCTACTGGCCACTCGGACCCTTCAAGGTCCGCCTGCCCTTCGTTCATTACCGCTGGGAATACCCCGAGATGATCCAGGGCCTGATCATGTTCGTGGTCGGCCTGGCGATGATCCCGCTGCTGCAGAAATACCTCGCCATGCCCTACGAGGCGGCGCTGGCCTTCTGCGTGATCGGCGGCATCGGCTACATGCTGCCGGCGCTGCTCGGGGTTCCGCTGGTGCCGGGCTGGATCACGCCGGCGATCCCGGTGGTGATTCTGTACCTGCAGGGCTTCGAGCCCGGGCCGGAGGCGGTTCGGGCCCTGTTCGCGCTGCAGTTCGAGGTGTTCCTGATCTTCCTCATCCTCGGCCTCACCGGGCTGGGCAACCGGCTCGTCACAATCATTCCCAACTCGCTCAAGTCGGGAATCATCATCGGCGCGGGCATCGCCGCGTTGATGGGTGAGCTCAAGACCGGCGGCCGCATCGACAACACGCCGATCTCGCTGATCGTCGGCTCGATCGTCTCCGCCTACGTGCTGTTCTCGCTGTCGTTCAAGAGCATTGTCGAGAAGAATTCGCTCGCCAAGCGCATCGCCAACTTCGGCATGGTGCCGGGCATGATCCTGGCCATGCTGGTGGGCTGGGCGGTGGGTGAGTATCCGCTGCCCGACGTGCAGTGGGGCATCACCAAGCCCGACTTCGCGCTGATGTGGGACTACCTGGTGTTCAGCACCGGCATGCCCGACGTCAGCACGTTCCTGCTCGCCATCCCGACCGCCATCATCGCCTACGTCATCGCCTTCGGCGACATCGTCGTCGGCTTCACGCTGGTCAAGCGCGTCGATCACCTGCGAGAGGACGAGAAGATCGAGGAAGGCGTCACCCGGGTACACCTGGTGACGGCGATCCGCAACGCGCTGCACGCCTTCTTCGCACCCTGGCCGGGCCTGGCCGGTCCGTTGTGGACGGCCGCTCACGCCACCGTGGCCGAACGCTATGCCCTCGGTCGCAAGGCGATGGACTCCATCTACAGCGGTGGCGGGACGTTCTGGATCACTGGCTTCGTCGCGCTGTTCATGCTGCCCCTGGTCAGCGTGTTCAAGCCGGTGCTGCCGATCGCGCTGTCGCTCACCCTGGTGCTGACCGCCTACATCTGCATCATGGTCGGCATGGAAGAACTGAAGGGTTCGACCGAGCGCGGC
>JBFGZP010000390.1:0-3030 GCA_041586695.1 Thauera sp. | reverse complement strand
GCCCGGCAAAGCGATCGCCGGGGCCGGCGGCCCGGCGGGCACCGGCATCAGTTGGCGACGAAGCAGTAGAACAGGCCGGCGCCGCCCGTACTCTTCAACCCGTCCTGGCTGCAGCCGCGCGAACCATGCGCCGAGTTCCACGACTTCATGTGGCGGGTGTCCTTCAGGCCCAGTAGGTCGTGGTGGCCGACGATCGCCGAGCCCTCGGTGCTGCTGGTCCAGTTGCCGCAGGTCGTGTCGCCGCCGGCGGTCGAAAAACGGCCCGCCGGATCCGATCCGGTGAGGATGTCGTGCATGTTCACCGCGTCGCCGCGCCCGCTCACCGGCTTGCCCTTTTCGCTCAACGCCGTCTGCTTGTCGATCTTGTTGGACGCCGAGTGCAGATCCTCGACGCTGGTGGCGACGACAACGCCCTTTGCGTTCTGCCACGGCCCCTTGCCGATGCGGTCGCGCGCATCGACACCGGCTTCGCCGCCCGGTGCGGTCGTGCTCAGGTAGGCGCGCCAGTTCGTCTGCGTCGACCCGGCGGCCTTGGCGAGCGCCGCACAATGCGCGTCGGCGCCCTCGAGGCCGCCGAGATCCGCGCCCCTGCCCTTGCCGACGCTGGTCACGAAGAAGCTCATGTCCGCCTGCTGCGCCTGCACCGCCGTGCTCATGCCGGCGCCGCCTGCGGCAAGTGTGGCGATCATGGCTGCCGCCGATATGCGTGCGAGATTCATTCGATCTTTCCTCCAGAGGTGATGGGACGGCCTCATCGGTCTCCGCGCAAGTCACGCGGGCGCGAAACGCCACCTCTGGAATCTAGTCGGCTTTCACGCCGATCGCAATGCGCCGGTGGCGTCCGCACCGCGCAGCTCAGCCCGCTTCGCTGAGCCGGCGCAGCAGCTGTCGCAGGCCCGCTGGCCCCGGCTGGAGCCGATCGAGCCGCACCGCGTCGGGGCTCGCGTCACGATTCGGCGACGCCGGGTCGAGACTGCCCCACGCCTCTTGCAGCGTGCTGCGCACGAAGGCCTGGTCGGTGGCGTCGTCGATCAGCAGCACGCAGCGTTGCAGCGGCACGAAGTTCGCAAGGTAGCGCAGTTCATGCGCGCAGCCTGCGTTGCGCACGGAGAAACTGCGCAGGTCCATCAGCACCACGTCGCCGTCGTGCACCAGGCGGGCGAGGACCGCCTGCCAGGTGTCGGCGTGGCAGAAGAAGTTGTTGATGCGGAACAGGCCGTCGCGGTCCGGCCTGGTGTCGCGCTCGGCCATGCGCCGCTCGAGCGAAATGGCATCGCCGATGAAGTGCGTCGCCAGGCGCCCGGCGAGGAAATCGAGCAGCTGATGCGGCTGCAGCGTGCTGTGGGCGACGTCCGGACCGGTGATCAGCTGGATCGCGCCGACATGGCGCCAGTGCCTTGCCAGCGCATCGAACAGGCGATCGCTGCGCCGACCGAGCGAGAACACGCGCAGGAAGGTCAGGCCACGGGCGTCGACGGCCGGGCGCGGCGGGAAGGCGCGGCGAACGGCTGCCCCGGCGACCTTGTAGCCGGCGAACGCGAGCAATGGCGCCGTGGCCCAGGCCAGGCCAGCCGGCGCGTAATACATCGCGTAGATGCTGGCGAAGAACAGCCACAGCGCGTCGAGGCGGAGCGAGCGGTCATTGACCGCCTTGCGCAACCAGGCGCGGCGGATCACCTGTAGCGACCACCAGCCGAGGAGGCCGAACAGGGCGACCGACGACACCAGGGACCCGATCTGCAGCCACGGCAAGCCGAGTCCCGACAGCTCCGCGGCGTGGGCGAGCAACGCCGCGCCATCGTCAGTGAGCAGCGCGAGCGCGGAAACGACGAAGCCGGCCGTCGCCGTCGTGACCAGGGCCAGCAGCAGCGGCCCGACGGCCCGCAGGCGGCGGCCGAGGAACAGCATCAGGACCACGGTCGGCGGCACATTGGCGAGCAGCCAGGCGCGCGCAACGGTGGCTGGCGTGATCGCGCTGCGCAGCGCGAAAACGTCGGCGCCCGAGCTGAATGAGGAGGTGTCCGATGCCCAAGCCATCAGCGTCAGCACCAGGAGCGGCGAGAAGTAGGCCGCCACCGTGACGACGGCGGTACGCGCGCCGCCGGGCCCGGTGAGCACCAGCGCCAGCACCACCGGCCAGGCATAGCCCCAGGCATAGAGCCCGATCCCCGCCGGTGTGCGCAGCAGCGGAAAGGCCAGGCCGACGGCTGCGCTCATGACCAGGGCAAAGGCCACGCCTGCGGCGGCATCGCGGCCGGCCGCCCGCCACGGCGCCTTCAACGCATGGCGGAAGCGCGCGGCCGCCGCCTGCGGCGCGGCTGCGACCGGCCGCGGTGTGAGCGGCGCCGCGGAAGCCGGCGTCCACCCGGCAGCGCCGGCCGTCTGCGCCATTGCCCGCAGCACCCGCCGGCGATAGCGCCACTGCACGACGAGCGATGCGATCAGGGTCAGCGCCGAGGACAGAGCGATGACCAGCACCAGCGCGGCGAACAGCAGTTGCGGCGTGATCTCCTCGATCATTGCATCCCCCGCCCGCGCGTGGTCCGCCGCCGAGGGCCGCTACGGCCGCCGCAGCGCCGAAACTTCCTGATTGAGCAGCACCTTGCCCTTCCAGTCCTTTACCAGCGAGGCGCAATGTCGCGTCCGCTCATCCGGAAACCGGCACAGGACGCGGTAGGAAACCGGACTGTTGGCCGCGTGTGTCCACTCGAGCGTGCGCGCACGCTCGTCCCAGCGGCCAGGTTCGAGGTAGAACCACGCCCCGGAGGACGAGAAGATCCAGAATGGGTAGCCGTCCACCCCCGCCACGTAGGTGGCGATCACCAGATCGCGAGTGCCGTCGGACTTCGGTCCGCTGTCGCCTTGCAGGAAGTGGCCGCCGAGCGCCCATTCGTAGGTCTCGGTATAGGTCACGACCGCCGGCTCCGGTTGACGCACCCGCACCGTAACCTCCCAGCTGCCGAGGAACACGTCGAGCACCTTCAGCTTGGCGGCGATCTCCGCGCTCGGCGCCTGCGCGACCGCCATCGG
>JBFGZP010000389.1:0-3038 GCA_041586695.1 Thauera sp. | reverse complement strand
GGCGAGCGCTCGCCACCGCCGCCCTCGCGTTCATCGCCACGCTCGCCCTCGCCGGCTGCGCCGTGCAGACGCCGCGTCTGCTCGGCGCACCGCCGGCGGATCTGCCACGCAAGGTCGAACTCACCGACACGCCATTCTTTCCCGACGACAGCCATTTCTGCGGCCCGGCCGCGCTCGCCACCAGCCTGTCGGCCGCAGGCCTGCCGACCGCGCCCGCGGCGCTGATCGACAAGGTCTTCCTGCCCGGCCGCGAGGGTTCGCTGCAACTCGAGATGCTCGCCGGCGCCCGTCGCCAGGGCGCGGTGGCGACGCAGATCCCCGACACCCTGGAGGCGCTGACGACGGAGATCGCGGCCGGGCACCCGGTGGTCGTTCTGCTCAACCTCGGCCTCTCCTGGGCACCATCGTGGCACTACGCCGTGGCCGTCGGCTACGATCTCGATGCCGGCGAGATCCTGCTGCGCTCGGGTCAGATGAAGCGCCAGGAAATGGCGCTGCGCACCTTCGAGCACACCTGGGACCGCAGCAAGCGCTGGGCCTTCGTGACCTTGCCGCCGGGGGCCTTGCCGGCGACCGCGACCGAGGCCGACGCGACCACCGCGCTGGTTGCCTTCGAACGCGCTGCCCCGCCGCCCGACGCAGTGCGCGCCTACCGCGCGGGCCTCGCGCGCTGGCCCGACAGCCTGACGCTGGCGATGGGGCTGGGCAACAGCCTCTACGCAGCCGGTGACAAACAGGCCGCGGCGGGCGTGTTCGGTGCAGCAGCCGACCGGCATCGATCAGCCGCCGCATTCAACAACCTTGCCCGCGTGCTGCTGGAACTCGATCGCCCTCGTGCGGCGCGCGAAGCGGCGCAGCAGGCGCTCCCGATCGCCGGGCCCCTGCACGCGACCGTGCTCGAGACGCTGCAGGCGATCGAGACGCAGGCGCCCACCCGATAAAACCGGATTCCGGGGGACGGTGCTGATCCGGACGCCCGGGGTCGAACATGGAGCAAGCCAGAGGTGACGACAATCCGTGCAAATCTTCGGCGCGCCGGCGCCGGCCTGTGGGCGATCGGCCTGATCATGCTGTCGCAGGCCCCGGCGGCCGCTCGATCGGACAGCGACGAGCACGTCTGGGCAGCCCTGCGCGGGGGCGGGCATGTGGTCCTGGTGCGGCATGCGCTCGCGCCGGGAGTGGGCGACCCGGACCACTTCCGCGTCGACGACTGCACGACACAGCGCAACCTGTCGAATGCGGGGCGGGAGCAGGCTCGGGCGATCGGCACCCGCCTGCGCGAAAACGGCCTCGCCGCTGCGACGATCTATTCGAGCCAGTGGTGCCGCTGCCTCGACACCGCGCGGCTACTGGGGCTGGGCGAAGTGGCCCCCTTCCCCGCCCTGAATTCCCTGTTTCGCCGCAGCAGTCAGGAAACGCAGCAGACCGAAGCGGTGCGGGATCTGATCCGCCAGCAGGCGGGTCCGGATACGACACTGGTGCTGGTGACACATCAGGTCAATATCACCGCCCTTACCGGCGTGTATCCGCAGTCCGGCGAGATGGTCGTGCTTCGTCCGGACGGCGACACGCTGCGCGAAATCGGCCGGATCCGCTAGCCACGAAGCCGCTCAGCGGCTCGACGCCGCCAGCAGCGCCCCGGCGCCGACGAACAGGCTGCCGAACAGCCGGTTCTGGGCCCGCAGCGCGTGCGGATCGGCAAGCAGCGGGCGAAAACGCGTGGCGAGCAGCGCGTAGCACGACATCACTAGCGTATCCACGGCAACCATCGTGGCACCGATAACGAGGAACTGCGGCCACTGCGGAGCACCGGGGACGATGAACTGCGGCACCAGCGCGGCCATGAAGACGATCGCCTTGGGGTTGGTGAGGTTGACCAGCAGGCCCTGCGCGTAGAGATTGCGGACGGGCCGCGACGGCGCGCCGGAGCCACCGGCCTCGCCGGCGCCGACCGCTTCTGCCGGCGCCCGCCATTTCTGCACCCCGAGCCAGATCAGATAAGCCGCACCGAGCACCTTGACCACCAGGAAAGCCGTGCTCGAAGTGGCCAGCACGGCGCCGAGCCCGAGCGCCACGACAGCCAGTTGCAGCAGCAAGGCACATTCGAGCCCGGCGATGGAACGCAAGGCTGCACCGTATCCATGTCGCAGCCCGGTCGCCATCGACAGCACAGCGCCAGGCCCGGGCGAAACGGCAATCACCACCGCCGCGCCAAAAAAGGCCAGCCACAGACTCCAACTCATGATGTGCCCCCTTGTCAGCCAAACAGGCTGTGCAGCATTTTCGCGCACAGCACGACCAGCACGCCAGCGAATATCTTTCTCAGCGTGGCAACCGGCAGGCGGTGCGCCATGCGTGCGCCGAGTGGCGCAGTCAGGATGCTCGGCAGCGACACCAGCACCAGCGCCGGCAAATAGATGTAGCCGAGGGAAAATGGCGGCGTAGCCGTCGCCGCCCAGCCGTTGACGAGATAGCCGACCGTGCCGGCAACCGCGATCGGCAGGCCGATCGCCGCCGAGGTGCCGATGGCGTGCTGCACCTTGACGTTGCACCAGGTCATGAAGGGCACCGACATCGATCCCCCGCCGATTGCCACCAGCGCCGAAACGCCGCCGATGGCCAGACCGGCGACGCCCATGCCGACGGCGCCGGGCAGGCCGCGGCTCGGCGTGGGCTTGATGCTGAGCAGCATCTGCATCGACATAAGGGCCATGAAGGCGGCGAAGAAGATTGCCAGCGGCACGGTATCCACCCGCGAGGCGAGGAAGGTGCCGCCGAAGGTGCCGAGCAGGATGCCGGGCGTGATCGCCCGCAGCACATCCCAGCGCACCGCGCCGTGTCGGTGGTGAGCCCGCAGGCTGGACAGGGAGGTGATCACGATCGCCGCCATCGACGTGCCGAGCGCCATGTGCACGACCTGTCCATGCGAAAACCCCTGCGCCAGGAACAAGGTCGTCAGGATCGGCACCATGGTGCCGCCGCCGCCGACGCCGAGCAGGCCGGCGAAGAAGCCGACCACCACGCCAAGTAGCGGGTAG
>JBFGZP010000388.1:0-3042 GCA_041586695.1 Thauera sp. | reverse complement strand
TGGCGAGTTCGATCGCTTCGTTGATCACGACCCGGTAAGGCGTCTCGATGTTGTTGCGCAGTTCGTGCGCGCCCAGCAGCAGGATCGCGTGTTCGATCGGCGACAACTCGCTGACCGGGCGACTGAGCAGCGGCGAGAAGGCCTCGCGCAGCGCGTCGACGTTGTCGAGCGTGCCGCGAAGCAGGCCGACGAAGAGCTCGCGGTCGACCTTGTCGAAGTTCTCGCTTTCCGCTTCGAGGTGGCGCTGCACCGAGCTCACCGGGTTGCCCGACAGCAGCCACTGGTAGACGCCCTGGAGTGCGAGTTCGCGCGCGCGGCGGCGGGCCATCTTGGTGCTGGTAGCTGGGTTGGAGGGGGTGTCGCTCATTTCAGCGCCTTGAGAAGATTCGCCATTTCCACCGCGGCCTGGGCGCAGTCGCTGCCCTTCTCGTGCATGCGCGACAAGGCCTGATCCTCGTCCTCGGTGGTCAGCACGCCATTGGCTACCGGTACGCCGGTGTCGAGCGTGACGCGGGTGACGCCCGCGCCCATTTCATTGGAAACCAGCTCGAAGTGATAGGTTTCACCGCGGATTACCGCGCCGAGTGCGACGAGTGCGTCGAAGCGGCCGCTGCGGCCCATGGTCTGGAGCACGAGCGGGATTTCAAGCGCACCGGGCACGGTCGCGACCTGGATGTCGGTTTCGGCCACGCCGAGCCTGACCAGTTCGTCGGTGCAGGCCGACAGCAGGCCCTCGCTGACATCGATGTTGAAGCGCGCCATGACCACGCCGACGCGCAGGCCGGCACCGTTGAGATCGGGCTCCAGTTCGGAGATGTTTTCGTATTGGGGCATCGTTCTCGTGCCTTTGTTCTCGTTGCGTTGCATGGGCGGTCTCAGGGTTTGTCGACGAAGCCTGTGATCTCGAGGCCGAAGCCGGTCATGCTCGGGATCTTGAGCGGGCTCGCCAGCAGTCTCATCTTGCCGACCTCGAGTGAGCGCAGGATCTGGGCGCCGACACCGAACAGGCGTGCATCCCACTTCACCGGACGATCGGGCGTACCGTTCAGGCTGGCAAGCAACTCGCGACCGGTCTGTGGGCGGTACAGCAACACGATCACGCCGGCCTCGGCTGCCGCCAGCGCGGCTAGCGCCTCATTGACCGGGAAGCTGTGGCGCGCGCTGTCGGGATCGAGGAAGTCGACCACCGAGATCGGCTCGTGCACGCGCACCAGGGTCTCGCGATCGGGGCGGATGTCGCCGTGGGCGAGGGCGAAGTGTACGTCGCCGGAGGTCTTGTCCTCGAAGGCGGACAGGCGGAAACGGCCGTGGGGCGTGTCCACTTCCTTCTCGGTAACCTTTTCCACCAGATGCTCGGTGGCGGCGCGGTACTCGATCAGGTCGCGAATGGCGCCGATCTTGAGGTCGTGTTCGCGGCCGAACTCGACCAGGTCGGGCAGCCGCGCCATGGTGCCGTCGTCCTTGAGGATCTCGCAGATGACCGCGGCCGGCTCGACCCCGGCGAGCAGGGCGAGGTCGCAGCCCGCTTCGGTGTGGCCGGCGCGGATCAGCACGCCACCCTTCTGCGCGGTGAGCGGGAAGATGTGGCCGGGCATCACGATGTCGTCGGGCTTGGCATGGCGGGCGACGGCCACCTGCACGGTGCGGGCGCGGTCGTGCGCCGAGATGCCGGTGGTGACGCCGCTGGCGGCCTCGATCGAGGTCGTGAACGCGGTGCCGTGCGGGGTGCGATTGTCGCGCACCATCTGCTGCAGGCCGAGCTGACGGCAGCGCTCGTCGGTGAGGGTGAGGCAGATCAGGCCGCGGCCATATCTGGCCATGAAGTTGATCGCTTCCGGTGTAACGAACTCGGCCGCCATGACGAGGTCGCCCTCGTTCTCGCGATCCTCTTCATCGACCAGGATGACCATCCTGCCCTCGCGGATGTCCGCGATGATCTCGGTAATCGGCGCGAGTGCGCTCATGCTGTGTCCTTTGCTGATCGGAGTTCTACGCTTGTTGCGCTTCTTCGCCGCGCCACGCCAGCATGCGCTCGACGTAGCGCGCGATGAGGTCGATCTCCAGGTTGACCCGGCTGCCGGCCTGCAGGTGCTTGAGGTTCGTCACCGCCACCGTGTGGGGGATGAGGTTGATCGAGAACACCTGGCCCTCGACCCGGTTCACCGTGAGGCTGACCCCGTTCACGGTGACCGAACCCTTCTTCGCAATGTAGCCCGCGATCGCCGCCGGCGCGCGGATGACGAGTTCGTGACTTTCACCGACCGGGTCGAACTTCACCACCTCGCCGACGCCGTCCACATGGCCGGTGACGAGGTGGCCGCCGAGACGGTCGGCCAGCCGCAGCGCCTTCTCGAGGTTCACTTCGCCGCCGGCGTGCTCGAGGCCGACGGTGCAGTTCAGCGTCTCGCGCGAGACGTCGAACCGCAGCCGGTCGCCGTCGATGGCAATTGCGGTCAGGCAGACGCCGCTGTTGGCGATGCTGTCGCCAATGATCACGTCGGAGAGGTCCAGGCCGCGGGTGTCTACGGTGAGGCGCACGCCGTCGGCGAGAGCTTCGATGTGGTCAATGCGGCCGACGGCCGCGACTATGCCGGAAAACATGGAGGACGCTGGCGAAAGGGGGAAAGACCGGATTGTAGGGGAAAACCGCAGGGGCGGCGGCGTGCGCGCCGCTAAAGCGCCCGATCCAGGATCGCCGCGAAGGGCTCCGGCTTCATGAAGCCGACGACGCGCAGGCCGCTCCGTTCCTGTCCTCGCGGATCGAAGAAGATGATGCCCGGTGGCCCGAACAGGCCGAAACGCTGGAGCAGCGCCTTGTCCTCGGCGCTGTTGGCGGTGACGTCGGCCTTGAGCAGCAGCATCCGGTCCATGCGCTCGACGACCTTCGGGTCGGTGAAGGTGAAGCGGTCCAGTTCCTTGCAAGACACGCACCAGTCGGCGTAGAAGTCGAGCATCACCGGGCGGTCGGCGCTGGCAAGGCGGGCGTCGAGGTCGGCCACCGACGCCACCTTCTCGAAGCGCGGGGCGGAAGGTCTGGATGAG
>JBFGZP010000387.1:0-3053 GCA_041586695.1 Thauera sp. | reverse complement strand
CTTGCGCTCGCGCTGCGCGGCCCTGGGGGCGGACCGCTTCTTCGACAAATCGATGCAGCTTGACGAACTCATCGACTACGTGGAGGACGCGCTTCGGCGTCGGTGACCGGCTTCCTTCGCCGTGCGCCCTCACGGCGCGGCCGGCAGCGGTATCTGCGCCTCGATCAGCGTCCCGTTTCCGGGTGAGCTGCGCACCAGCAGCGTGCCGGCGAGCATTTGCGCCCGGTGTCCCATCCCGGCCAGGCCGTGGCGCGCATTGCCCAGGCTGGCGGGGGCGAAGCCGCGGCCGTCGTCCTCCACCCGTAACACGATCTTCCTGTCCTCGACCTTCAGGCTCAGCCGCGCATGTGCCGCGCCGGCATGCCTGCGTGCATTGGTCAGCCCCTCCTGGGCAATGCGGAACAGCGCAAGCGACACCTGCGCCGGCAGTTCGGGAAGTTCGTCGGGCAGTTCGACCTCGAGCTGTCCGCCGAACTCGCTCAGTTCGGCGGACTCCGCCAGTGAGCGCAGCGCTTCGACCAGGCCGAGGTCCGCCAGCAACGGCGGACGCAGGTCGGCCACCACCCTGCGCTTGAGTGCAATTCCCTCGTTCAGCGTCTGCACCAGGCGCTCCAGCCGATCACGTATCGGTCCCATGGCATCCGTTGGCAGCTTGCGGGCGATCCAGCCCGCGTCGAGCTTGGCGGCCGTCATCAGGGAGCCCAGTTCGTCATGCAGCTCGCGCGCAAGGCGTGCCTTTTCCACTTCGCGGACATTGGTCAGGTAGGTCGCCAGGCTGGTGAGCTCGCTGGTCCGCCCGGCGACCTCCTCTTGCAGGCGCGCGTTCTCGGAGCGCAGCATCAGTGCCAGTCGTTCGCGCAGCAATAACTGGCGATAGACCACTACGACCAGGATGCACAGAAGCGCGAGCACGCCCGCGCCAAGCACGCGGTTCATCAACTGCACGCGCTCGAAGCGGGCAAACGATGCGACCACCCGGCGATCGACCTCGTCGAGGGTGCGTTGGCGCAGGTCGTCGACGATGCCGCGTATGTCTTCGGTGAGGCGCTTCGGCGCGCCACCATCGGCAGCGCCGACGTCCGGCCAGCTGCGGTGCGCGATACCCGCCTGCAGGACGTGCCAGCGCGCTTCGATGAGTGGCGGCAGGCGGTCGAGCAAGGCATGCTGTTCGCTGTCGAGTTCGAAGTCCTCGCGCATTGCGCCGATGATGGTTTCGATCTTGACGCGGTTGTTCTGATAGGGGCCGAGATAGACCGGATTGTCCGTCACCATGAAGGCGCGCACGCCCGATTCGGCATCGAGGATGTACAGCAGGATGGCGTCGAACTGGTGCAGGCGGGCCGCATCGACCCGCAGGCGCTGCATGGCGTCCCGGCTCGATGTCGATTGCCACTGGCTGACTGCCAGCCATGACAGGGCCAGCACGATGCCGGACAGCAGCAGCGCGATCAGCGGTTTGCCGACGCGCTGCAGGGAGGGGGGCGGAGTGGGGGGCGGCATCGAGGTCTCTTTTTTTGTCCGGCGGCAAACAAGGAGGAAACCCCCGACTTCGTGTTCCGCCGTGTCCGCCAGGCGTCAGTCCCGCTGTGGACCGCGATCGTGGTGGCGGACGGTGGCCCGGGGCGCGCCGGCGCTCGCCTGCGGTGGCCGGCGGCAAGCCGTCGCAAGCATGTTAGCGCGGCGGCGCCGGGCACAGGGACGATCGCATTCGCCTTGCACGCGGAGTGCTGTGCGGCGAGGATGCACGCGCCCACGGCGGCCCGCATCGAAACGGACCGCCGTGGGCGACGTTGCAAGGCATATTACGGGCGGATGGCAATGTCGTTGTCCACCGCCTTCACGCCAGGCGTGGTGCGCGCGATGTCCCCTGCGCGCGCCTTCTCGGCGCCGTTCTTGGCGAAGCCGGACAACTGCACGGTGCCCTTCAGCGTCTCGACGCTGATCGCCATCGCGCTCACGGCCGGATCCTCCGCCATCTTCGCCTTCACCCGCGTCGTGATCGTGGCGTCGTCGACATATTGACCGACGGTGGATTGGTCACGGGTGACGGCGCAGGCCGCGGCGGTAAATGCGAGAAGGCCGGACAAGGCAAGTGTGACGGCAGTGTTCTTCATGGTCTTGCTCCTCTGGGGGTGATGAGTTCTCGTCGTTCGGATGGGCTCCCGAGCGTTCGAGGCAATTCGAATCTATTCCCTTGCAGCTGCTTCGGCTGTCCGACACAGCGGATTGCGGTGTAGGACTAGTCCTGCGCACCCTCATGCAGGACGCGCCGGGTGGGCGAAAGTCGCCCTGCCGGCACGAAAGCGGGTCGCCGTGGCTGTGCCTCGAGACAGTGCTTTGTGCCGGTGCATCGGGCACCGAATTGGTGCGCTGCGGCACGTACGGATGCCCCAAGACGATGTTCCTGAAGCCCTTTCCTAACTGGTACGGAGTATGCTCAGTACACACTGACCGACATCAGAAAAGGCGTTCCTATGGATTTCTACAACGAAATGCACGCGCCGGACGGCAGCGTGCGGGCCCACTACCAGGGCTATGACATGTGGTTGAGGTCGGCCGATCCCGAGCGCATCGAGCGCAAGCGCGCGGAGGCCGACCTCGCGTTTCATCGCGTCGGCATCACCTTCGCGGTGTATGGGGAGGAGTCCGGCAACGAGCGGCTGATTCCCTTCGACATCGTGCCGCGAATCATCCCCGCCGCAGAATGGGCGGACATGGCGGCGGGCCTGCGACAGCGTGTCAAGGCGCTGAACTGCTTCCTGCACGACATCTATCACGACCAGGAGATCCTCTCCGCAGGGCACATTCCAGCCGAGCAGGTGCTGAACAATGCCCAATACCGTCCGGAGATGCGCGGGGTGGACGTGCCGGGCCAGATCTACGCCGCCATTGCCGGCGTGGACGTGGTGCGTGCCGGCGAGGGCGAGTTCTACGTGCTGGAAGACAACCTGCGCGTTCCCTCCGGCGTGTCCTACATGATCGAGGACCGGAAGATGATGATGCGTCTCTTCCCGGAACTCTTCGCCCGCCACAAGGTGGCGCCGGTGCAGCAT
>JBFGZP010000386.1:0-3067 GCA_041586695.1 Thauera sp. | reverse complement strand
CTGCTGGCAGCGTGCGCGCCAGTATGTGCTCGACCGCAAGCAGTTCGGCCGCCCGCTCGCCGCCAACCAGCTGATCCAGAAGAAGCTCGCCGACATGCAGACCGAAATCACGCTGGGCCTGCAGGCCTGCCTGCGCGTCGGGCGGATGAAGGACGAAGGGATTGCGTCGGTGGAGATCACTTCGCTGATCAAGCGCAACTCCTGCGGCAAGTCGCTCGAGATCGCCCGCATGGCGCGTGACATGCTCGGCGGCAACGGCATCTCGGACGAGTACGGCGTGATCCGCCATGTGGTGAACCTGGAGGTGGTGAATACCTACGAGGGCACGCACGACATCCACGCGCTGATCCTGGGTCGCGCCCAGACGGGCATCCAGGCATTTTCGACCTGAGCGGGCGTGGAGTTGATCGATGAACGGAGAAGTCCGGCACACGCGCAGCCCCGGCGCCCGTGTGCGAGACCGTGCGGCCGAAACGGCGCGCATGTGGAGGAATGAATGAACGCATCGATTGAATTGCATCGCCGGCGAGAGACGGTCGACCATGTCATGAGCCGGCGCCGCTCTGTGCGGGCCTTTCTGCCCGCGCGGGTGAGCGACGACACCGTCGACGACATCCTGCGGGTGGCCGCACGCGCACCGTCGGGGACCAACACCCAGCCCTGGCGCGTGCACGTGCTGACCGGCGCCACGCTGGCGCGCCTGGTCGATTCAGTGTGCGCGGCCTTCGACGCAGCCGACGGCAGTCATGAACCTGAATACGATTACTATCCGCCCGAGTTCTTCGAACCCTATCTCGGCCGCCGCCGCAAGGTGGGCTGGGACCTCTACGGCCTACTCGGCATTGCCAAGGGTGACGGGCCGAGGATGCGGCGCCAGCATCGCAGGAACTTCGAATTCTTCGGGGCACCGGTGGGGCTGATGTTTACCATCGACCGCCGTCTCGGCCAGGGAAGCTGGCTCGACTACGGCATGTTCCTGCAGAACCTCATGCTGGCTGCCGAGGCGCGCGGACTGGCGACCTGCCCACAGGCCGCCTGGATCGACTACCACCGCATCATTGCCGAAGTGCTTGCCTTGCCGGCGAGCGAGCAGGTGGTCTGCGGCATCGCACTCGGCTGGGCCGACCCGGTCTCGCCCGAGAACACGCTGGTGAGCGAGCGTGCGCCGCTCGATGATTTCGTGGTTCGGCACGGCTGAACCCTGCAGCGACCCGGATGGCCGGGTCCAGCCAAAAGGAGATACGACGATGAAGATACTGGTACCCGTCAAGCGGGTGGTCGATTACAACGTCAAGGTTCGGGTCAAGGCTGACGGCAGCGGCGTGGATATCGCCAACGTCAAGATGAGCATGAACCCGTTCGACGAGATCGCGGTCGAGGAGGCAGTGCGCCTGAAGGAAGCTGGCGTGGCCACGGAGGTCGTGGCGGTGAGCTGCGGCGTGACGGCCTGCCAGGAGACCTTGCGCGCGGCGATGGCGATCGGCGCCGACCGCGGCATCCTGGTCGAGACCGATGTCGAGCTGCAGCCGCTGGCGGTGGCCAAGCTGTTGAAAGCGGTATGCGACAAGGAGTCGCCGAACCTGGTGATCAGCGGCAAGCAGGCGATCGACGACGACGCCAACCAGACCGGGCAAATGCTCGCGGCGCTCATGGGCTGGCCGCAGGCGACCTTCGCCTCGAAGCTGGCGCTCGCCGATGGCAAGGCCAGCGTCACGCGCGAGATCGACGGCGGCCTGGAGACGCTCTCCATCGGGCTGCCGGCGGTGGTCACCACCGACTTGCGCCTGAACGAGCCGCGCTATGCGACCCTGCCGAACATCATGAAGGCGAAGAAGAAGCCGCTCGATACGCTCAAGCCGGCGGATCTGGGCGTCGACGTGGCGCCGCGGCTGAGCACGCTGAAGGTCGCCGAGCCGCCCAAGCGCAGTGCGGGTGAGCGCGTGGCCGATGTGGCCCAGCTCGTCGACAAACTCAAGAACGTAGCGAAGGTGATCTGACATGACGACACTGGTAATTGCCGAGCACGACAATCAGTCGATCAAGGCGGGCACCCTGAACACGGTGAGCGCAGCACTCGCGCTCGGTGGTGACGTGCACGTCCTGGTGGCCGGCGCCGCCTGCGGCGCGGCGGCCGAGGCAGCGGCGAAGATCGCCGGCGTGGCCAAGGTGCTGGTTGCCGACGCCCCGCACTACGAGGCGCAGACGGCCGAGAACGTGGCCGAGCTGGTCAAGGGCCTGGCCGCGAGCTACAGCCACATGCTGGTGCCTGCCACCTCGGCGGGCAAGAACATGTTGCCGCGCGTGGCGGCGATGCTCGACGTGGCGCAGATATCCGACATCGTCGCGATCGAGGCCCCCGACACCTTCGTGCGCCCGATCTATGCCGGCAATGCGCTGGCCACGGTCAAGAGCGCCGACGCGGTCAAGCTGATCACGGTGCGCACGACCGCCTTCGAGGCCGCAGCGGCCGAGGGCGGCGCCGCCGCGGTGGAATCGATCGAGGCTGCGGCCGACCTCGGCCTGAGTGCGCTGGTCGGGCGCGAGATCACCAAGAGCGCGCGGCCCGAACTGGGCGCGGCCAAGGTGATCGTCTCCGGCGGGCGCGGGCTGGGCAGCGGGGAGAACTACCACAAGCTGCTCGAGCCGCTCGCCGACAAGCTCAACGCCGCGCTGGGCGCGAGCCGCGCCGCGGTCGATGCGGGCTATGTGCCCAACGACTACCAGGTCGGGCAGACGGGCAAGATCGTCGCGCCGCAGCTCTATATCGCCATCGGCATCTCGGGTGCGATCCAGCACCTGGCGGGCATGAAGGACTCGAAGGTGATCGTGGCGATCAACAAGGATCCGGAGGCGCCGATCTTCCAGGTCGCCGACTATGGCCTGGTGGGCGACCTGTTCGAGCTGGTGCCGGAGTTGGCCGCTGCGCTGTGAGCAGGGCGTGACGATGCTGCGCGCCCGGTAGCCGCGTCCGCTACGCCGCCCCGAGCACATCCGGGCCGGTAGCGCGCGGCTCGCGCATCCCGGTGGATTCTTCGGCGGCGAAATCCCTCTCCCGTTGTGATGCCTG
>JBFGZP010000385.1:0-3130 GCA_041586695.1 Thauera sp. | reverse complement strand
CGAAGCCGCCATCGGCCAGTGCGCCGCTGAGCCGCAATCGCGCCGGCCGGTTCGCGGCGTCGTCGGCGGACCGCCAGTCGAGATCGCCGCTGAAGACGCCGGTCGGCCGCCACGCCAGGAGTTGCGGAAACCAACGCGCGAGGGGTGCGAGGGAGAGCGCGACAACGCGGCCATGCAGGCGCGCGTGGGAATCGACCCGGGCATCGATGCGACCGCCGTCATCCATCCTCAATCGGACCTCGCCACCGCCATCACCGAGATCGAGTTCCAGGTCGAGCACAGCCGGCAGGACCTCCCGGCCCGCGCGCAAGCGCCCGCCGCGACAGGACAGCTGCCGCGAACTCAGGTCGAAGCGCGCGCAGTCGAGCCGCAACTTCGCCCACCTCCAATTGCCGATCACCAGACGGTCGACATGCAGTTGCGCGGCAGCGGCGCCGGGTTCGCGTCGGAGCCGAAGCTTGCGGATGTCGACACCCGGCCGGCTGAGCCGCTCGATCGACAGGGCGATCGCGCTCGCCGCGTGGGCGGCCGGAAGGGCGAGCAAAAAAAGAGGGGCGACAAGCGCCGCGACCAGGGCCGCGGCGGTGTAGGGGTATGGGTGCCCGACCCGCGGGACGCTCGAACCGGACCGTCCGGGCGCCGCGCGCTTCACGACAGGATCAGGCGGGGAAGACACCCGTGGACAGATAGCGGTCGCCGCGGTCGCAGACGATGGAGACGATGACCGCGTTCTCCACCTGGGCGGCGATTCGCAGCGCCACGTGCATCGCGCCTCCGGACGAAATGCCGGCAAAGATGCCCTCTTCACGCGCCAGACGCCGGGTCATCTCCTCGGCCGCCGCCTGGCTCACCGGCTCGACCTGATCCACTCGCGGCCGCTCGAAGATCTTCGGCAGGTAGGCCTCCGGCCACTTGCGGATGCCGGGAATCTGCGAACCCTCTTCCGGCTCGCAACCGATGATGCGGATCGCCGGATTCTGCTCCTTGAGGTAGCGCGAGGTCCCCATGATGGTGCCGGTGGTCCCCATGGAGCTGATGAAGTGCGTGATCGTCCCGCCCGTCTGGGTCCAGATCTCGGGGCCGGTCCCCTCGTAGTGGGAGAGCGGGTTGTCGGGGTTGGCGAATTGATCGAGGATGATGCCCTTGCCCTCGTCGCGCATCCGCTCGGCGATGTCGCGGGCCATCTCCATGCCGCCGGTAGTGGGCGTGAGTACCAGTTCGGAGCCGAACGCGCGCATCGTCTGCCGACGCTCGACGCTCTGGTTTTCCGGCATCACCAGGATCATGCGGTAACCCCGCATTGCCGCCGCCATCGCCAGGGCAATGCCGGTGTTGCCGCTGGTCGCTTCGATCAGGGTGTCGCCGGGCACGATGTCGCCACGCTGCTCGGCCCGAAGGATCATCGACAACGCAGGCCGGTCCTTCACCGAACCGGCTGGATTGTTGCCCTCCAGCTTGGCAAGAATGACGTTGTTGTTGCCGGCAGTGATGCGCTTGAGCCGCACCAGCGGGGTCCGACCGACATAGTCCTCGAGCGTCTTGAATTCCATTCTGTCGTGCTTTCCGATATGCGTTGCTGCGGGAAACCCGCGCCGCTAGGGCGTCAGGTCGAATTCTTCGGTGCGGCGCGGCGGGTAGGTTTCCCACCCACCGCAGGCCGGGCAACGCCAGTGGAACTGCCGGGCCTTGAAACCGCAGGCGTCGCAGCGATAGCGGGCCACCTTGCGGGTATGTCCGTGAATGAGCTGCTTGACCAATTCGATATCGCTGCGCTGCTCCGCGGGAGCCGCCAGCAGCGCGGCCTCGAGCAGCTTGTCCAGACCGAGCAGGGTCGGATTGCGGCGCAACTCCTCCCGCACCAGATCATAGGCCGCCTTCGGCCCCTGTTTGTCCATTTCCCAATGGAACAGTTCGTCGAGCAGATCGAGCGAGGCATGGGCCTCCAGCCACGCCCGCAGCAACTGGTGCCCGTGCTCGACCTGGCCGAGTCGCCCGTAAGCGTCCATCACGCGCTCGGCGGCGAGCGCCAGATAGACCGGATTCTGCGTCTCGATCCGCTTCCACGCCTCCAGCGCCTGCTCCGTCCGCCCTTCGGCAACGTGCAGGTCGCCCAGCAGCAGGCTCGCGCGCACGCAGCGTGGGTTGACAGCCAAAGCCTCATCCAGGTGTCGGCGCGCCTCGTCGAAGCGCGAATTGGCGAGCGCGCCTGCGGCCAGTTCGCAATGGAAATTGCCCACCTCCGTACGCCACATCAACCCTTCGTGGTCGGGCAGCGCGCGTGCGACCTCGATCGCCTTCTCCCAGTCCTTTTCCTGCTGGTAGATCTCGAGCAGGTAGCGCAGCGCCAGGGCGTTCGCACGCGTGTCACGCAGTTTCGAGAAGATGGCTTCGGCGCGGTCGAGCAGGCCGGCCTTGAGGAAATCCTGACCGAGCTCACCGAGCGCCTGCAGACGCTGCTCCTCGTTGATGTCCTCACGGTCGACCAGCAGCTGATGCATGCGGATCGCCCGGTCGGTCTCGCCGCGGCGACGAAACAGGCTACCGAGAGCGAAGTGCAGTTCGATCGTTTGCGGGTCGATCCGCACGGCCTCGACGAAGGCATCGATCGCCTTGTCGGGCTGCTCGTTGAGCAGGAAGTTCAGACCGCTGAGATAGGAGCGCGGCAAGGCGCGCGATTCATGCACGACCTGCCTGATGTCGATCCGCGCCGCGAGCCAGCCCAGGCCAAAGAAGAGCGGCAGCGCGAGCAGCCACCAGAACTGGATCTCCATGTCGCTCAGGGCGTGCCGGGCAACTGGGCATCCGCCGGGGGCATCGACTCGGGCGTGGGTTTGTCACGCGCCGCACGCTCGACCTGCCGTCGCAGACGTGCAATTTCCCTGCGCTGGCGCAGCAGCGAGGCGAAGGTCGCGGTGGAGCCCAGCAGGGCCCCGGCGGCGAAGCTGATCAGGATGACGAATACCACCGGCAGTTGCCACTGGGCGCCGAAGAAGAAATAGAGGTTCGCGAGATGGTCGTTCTTGACCGCGAAGCCAAACAGGAGAAAGAACAGCAGGAGACGAACAATCCACATGAGCGCGCGCATGGTCAGCATTATCCCCGAGCAAATGACAAAAAAGAAGGCGGCCGT
>JBFGZP010000384.1:0-3146 GCA_041586695.1 Thauera sp. | reverse complement strand
TCGCAGCGGTATTCGCCGCTCGGCAGGCCGAACTCGAACTGGCCCCTCTGCTGGGTGACGGGGACGGTGACGGCGGCGGTCGGCACTTCGGGCGGCTGCAGCCGGGCGCAGGCGCCCAAGCCGAGCGTGCCGGCGAGGAGGGTTGTGGTCGCGCCCAGGATCTTGATCGTCATGCGCATCACTTCAGCTCCAGCAGGCTTTCGTCCCTCGTCTCGAGGTTGTGCAGGCCGACCCGGTTGGCGCCCATGGCGCCGATGTTCGACAGGCCGGCGGTGTCCGTCTGCTACAGCCCGGGCGTGCCGTCGCTGACCTTGTCATGGTGGACCAGCGGCGCCGGGTTGAGCGTGTGCGCGGTCTCGGCCCTGTCGCTGCCGATCCTGGCATGATCGCATGCCGACGCAGAAGATACATGAATCGGTGGGTTCTGCGCGGGCAGTTGTCCGCGGAGCTTGCGCAAAGACGGGGTAAGTCGCTGCGCCAACGCGACGGGGACGCATCCGAGTCGCAAGATCGAGCGGGCGACCTACGATTCGCCGGCCTTTCGCCGCATCGGCTGCGATCAGCACCCCGGCCACGAGCCGTTGGCGAACTTACGGCGCCGTTCCGGCGAGCAGGTCGCCGACATCGTCGTGCAGGTGCCGCAAGTGGCGTTCGATAACCGATGCGCCCCAGGGAAACCGCTCCGCGGCTGCGCTGCCCGCCGGCTTCGAGTCCGACAGGCTCCTACTATGCGACCACGGGGGAGTCGAGCGCAAGTGCGCGCGGGTCGAGCGCGCCGGCTTCGAGCGCGACCACGTCGCCGATCATGATCAGTGCCGGGGCGCGGATGGCGGCGTCGCGCACGGCCGCGGGCAGGTCGGCGAGGCCGCTGCTGACCCCGCGCTGCGCAGGCGTGGTGGCGGCATGGATCACGGCGGCAGGCGTATCGGCGGGCAGGCCGTGCGCCACCAGTTCGCGGCAGATGATCTCGAGGGCACCCAGCCCCATGTAGATCACGACCGTCTGCCGCGGACGCGCGAGCGCCGTCCAGTCGAGATCGACGGTGCCATCCTTGAGATGGCCGGTGGCGAACACCAGGGTCTGGGCGTGCTCGCGGTGGGTCAGCGGAATGCCGCTACAGGAGGCCGCCCCGGCCGCGGCGGTGATGCCCGGCACGATCTCGCATGCGAGATCCGCTGCCTGCAGGGCCTGCATCTCTTCGCCACCACGGCCGAAGATGAAGGGGTCGCCCCCCTTGAGTCGCACCACCCGCAGGCCTTCTCGTGCGAGCGCCACCAGCAGCTGGTTGATCTCGTGCTGGGGCAGGGCGTGCTTGCCGGACTCCTTGCCGGCATAGATGCGGCGCGCGCCCGGCGGGATCAGCTCGACGATGGCCGGGCCGACGAGATGGTCGTAGACCACTGCCTCGGCGGTGGCGATCAGCCTGGCGGCCTTGAGCGTGAGCAGCTCGGGGTCGCCGGGCCCGGCACCGACGAGAAACACTTTCCCGCCGGTCCGCGTGGCGCGGGTCTGCGCACCATCGCTCGCGAACTCGACGCCATGTCCGGGCGGTAGCGATGCCGACTTGCGCAGCGAGAGCGGGACGGGCGAGGAGGCGACGACGACGTCTGGGTGGCTTGCAGCGTGCATGACTGGGCTCCGGCGCGATGGAGGGGGTTCTTTTTTCTCGTTCCGACCTGCCGCTGACGGCACGTCTTGTGCGCTGGAACTTTATCCCTATGCCTCGTAGGGAAAATTAACCCACATCAAGGATCAAGCCGCATTGCCAAATTCATACTGTGGGCACCGTGTTTGTTTCACATCCCATGTCGTTCAAGGAGAGGGTAATGCAGAACAAGAGCTGGATCGGCAAATCGCTGGCGATGGCGCTGCTGCCATTGGCCATCAGTAGCGTGTGGGCGCAGTCGGCGCCCGAAATGACGGACGAGGAAAAGGCCTCGGCCAAGCAGATCTATTTCGAGCGTTGCGCCGGCTGTCACGGCGTGTTGCGCAAGGGCGCCACCGGCAAGAACCTCGAGCCGGAGTGGAGCAAGACGCTGGCCGACGGCACCAAGCTGGACGGCGGCACGATCAAGCTCGGTACCGATCGTCTGGAAAAGATCATCGCGTACGGCACCGAGGGCGGGATGGTCAACTACGACGACATCCTGACCAAGGAAGAGATCAACATGATGGCGCGTTACATCCAGAACACGCCGGATGTGCCGCCCGAGTTCTCGCTCAAGGACATGAAGGACAGCTGGAAACTGATCGTTCCGGTTGCCGAACGTCCGACGAAGCAGATGAACAGCGTCAATCTGAAGAACGTGTTCGCGATCACGCTGCGCGACGCCGGCAAGCTCGCGCTGGTCGACGGTGACACGCACAAGATCTGGAAGGTGCTCGATACCGGTTATGCGGTCCACATCTCGCGCCTGTCCGCATCGGGTCGCTACGTGTACACAGTCGGTCGCGACGGCCTGACCACGATCATCGACATGTACTACGAAGAGCCGAAAACGGTTGCCACGATCCGCATGGGCTCGGACGCACGCTCGGTCGATACTTCGAAGTTCAAGGGCTACGAGGACAAGTACCTGATCGGCGGCACCTACTGGCCGCCCCAGTACTCGATCATGGACGGCGAGACGCTCGAGCCGATCAAGATCGTTTCCACCCGTGGCATGACGGTCGATGGCGAATACCACCCGGAGCCGCGCGTGGCGTCGATCGTGGCCTCGCACATCAAGCCCGAATGGGTGGTGAACGTGAAGGAAACGGGTCAGATCCTGCTCGTCGACTACACCGACGTGAAGAACCTCAAGACCACCACGATCGAGTCCGCCAAGTTCCTGCATGACGGCGGCTGGGATGCCTCCAAGCGCTACTTCATGGTCGCCGCCAACGCCTCCAACAAGATCGCCGCGGTCGATACCCAGACCGGCAAGCTCGCGGCCCTGGTCGATACGGCGAAGATCCCGCATCCGGGCCGGGGCGCGAACTTCGTGCATCCGCAGTTCGGTCCGGTGTGGTCGACGGGTCACCTCGGTGACGACGTGATCTCGGTGATCTCCACCGCGTCGGATGATGCCAAGTACGCCAAGTACAAGGATCACAACTGGAAGGTCGTGCAGGAAGTGAAGATGCCGGGTGCGGGCAACCTGTTC
>JBFGZP010000383.1:0-3162 GCA_041586695.1 Thauera sp. | reverse complement strand
ATGGGGAAGCGCGTGTGGCTGTCGCCGCCGGTGCCGACGGTGTCGGGCAGCAGCAGGCGGTTGAGCCAGGAGTGGATCACGCCGTCGCCCGGACGCAGCGAAACGCCGCCGCGGGTGCTCATGAAGCTCGGCAGCTCGCGGTGGGTCTTGACGTCGACCAGCTTCGGATATGCCGAGGTGTGGCAGAAGGACTGCATCACCAGGTCGGCCGAGAAGCCGAGGCAGGCGAGGTCCTTGAGTTCGTCGCGCGTCATCGGGCCGGTGGTGTCCTGCGAGCCCACCGTCGTCATCTTCGGCTCGCAGTAGGTGCCCGGACGGATGCCCTGGCCTTCCGGCAGGCCGCAGGCGCGACCGACCATCTTCTGCGCCAGCGAGAAGCCCTTGCCGCTGTCGGCCGGGTCCTGCGGCAGGCGGAACAGCTTGGATGGCGGCAGGCCGAGCGCCTCGCGCGCCTTGGCGGTAAGGCCACGACCGATGATCAGCGGGATGCGGCCGCCAGCGCGTACCTCGTCGAGGATCACTGCGGTCTTGAGCTGGGATTCGGCAATCACCTTGCCGTTCTTCAGCGCGGAGACCTTGGCGGTGGCGGCATCGACCTTGAGTTCGACCTCGTCGCCCATGTCCATCTCGCCGCAGTCGATCTCGATCGGCAGCGCGCCGGCGTCTTCCATGGTGTTGAAGAAGATCGGAGCGATCTTGTTGCCCAGGCACACGCCGCCGAAGCGCTTGTTCGGCACGAACGGGATGTCCTCACCGGTGAACCACAGCACCGAGTTGGTCGCGGACTTGCGCGAGGAGCCAGTGCCGACCACGTCACCGACGTAGGCGACGAGGTTGCCCTTCGCGCGCAGGTCCTCGATGAACTTGATCGGGCCGCGCACGCCGTCTTCTTCCGGCGTGATGCCGGGGCGCGGGTTCTTCAGCATCGCCAGCGCGTGCAGCGGGATGTCGGGGCGAGACCAGGCGTCCGGTGCCGGCGACAGGTCGTCGGTGTTGGTTTCACCGGTGACCTTGAGCACGGTGATCTTCTGCGAGGCGGGCACTTCCGGACGGCTGGTGAACCACTCGGCGTCGGCCCACGACTGCATCACCGCCTTCGCGTTGGCGCTGCCCTTGGCGGCCAGCTCCTTGACGTCGTGGAAATAATCGAACATCAGCAGGGTCTTCTTCAGACCCTCGGCGGCGACCTTGCCGACCTCGCCGTCGTCGAGCACGTCGATCATCGGCTTGATGTTGAAGCCGCCCAGCATGGTGCCGAGCAGTTCCGTGGCCTTGACGCGAGAAATCAGCGCACAGGTCTCCTCCCCCTTGGCAATCCCGGCGAGGAAGCCGGCCTTGACCTTGGCGGCATCGTCCACGCCGGCCGGCACGCGATAGGTGAGCAGTTCGACGAGGAAGTCCTCCTCGCCAGCGGGGGGGTTCTTCAGCAGTTCGACCAGCTCGGTGGTCTGCTGCGTGTCGAGGGGCAGCGGCGGGATTCCGAGGGCGGCACGCTCGGCAACATGGGCACGGTAGGCTTCAAGCACGGCGACTCCTTGCATATTCGTGGCGGTGACAAAGGCTCCGGCGGGGGTCGCCCGACCGGCTCGGGTCGAATTATATGTCTTTTATAAGACTTGCGGTGCGGTGCAACACAAATCGACAGGATTGAGGGCTTCGACATCGCGATTCTACTCGCGCCAGCGAACGCGCGGCATGCCATTCGGAGATGGGGGGGAACATCGGCGATCGCCCCGGGTCCGACGGGTTGCTGTGGCGCCACCTCACAGGATCGAAACCAAGGAGACCGATGATGCCCCGAACCGGATTCGACACCCTCAAGTCCTTTTCCACCCCGCAGGGCGCGGGTGGGACTTACCACTCGTTGCCGGCGCTGGAAGCCGCCGGCGTCGCCACCGTGTCACGCCTGCCGGTGTCGATCCGGATCGTGCTCGAGTCGGTCCTGCGCCACTGCGACGGCAACAAGATCACCGAAGACCATGTGCGCGGACTCGCCAACTGGCGCCCGGACGCCGAGCGCACGGCGGAGATCCCCTTCGTGGTCGCGCGCGTCGTGTTGCAGGATTTCACCGGTGTGCCCCTGCTGGCCGACCTCGCAGCGATGCGAAACGTCGCCGTCGAACAGGGCCGCGAGCCCGGCAGGATCGAACCCCTGGTGGCGGTCGACCTCGTCGTCGACCACTCGGTCCAGGTCGACCACTACGGCACGCCGGACGCATTGCGGCAGAACATGAAGATCGAGTTCGAGCGCAACCGCGAGCGCTACCAGTTCCTGAAATGGGGAATGCAGGCCTTCGATACCTTCCGCGTCGTGCCACCGGGCATCGGCATCGTGCACCAGGTCAACCTCGAATACCTGTTCCGGGGGGTGCGAAACAAGGGCGACGTCTACTTCCCCGACACGCTGGTCGGCACCGACTCGCACACGACGATGATCAACGCGCTCGGCGTCGTCGGCTGGGGCGTCGGCGGTATCGAAGCCGAGGCCGCGATGCTCGGCCAACCGGTCTACCTGCTCACGCCGGACGTCATCGGCGTCGAACTCAAGGGCAAGCTGCCCGAGGGCGCCACCGCGACCGACCTGGTGCTCACCGTCACCGAGATGTTGCGCGGCGAGAAGGTGGTCGGCAAATTCGTCGAGTTCTTCGGTGAAGGCACGTCCAGCCTCACCGTGACCGACCGCGCGACAATCGCCAACATGGCGCCCGAGTACGGGGCGACGATGGGCTTCTTCCCGGTGGACGAGAAGACCGTCGCCTACATGCGCGGCACCGGCCGCAGCGAGGAAGAATGCGCACTGTTCGAGGCCTATTTCCGCGCGCAACAGCTGTTCGGCGTGCCGAAGGCGGGCGAGATCGACTACACGCGGACGCTCAGCCTCGATCTGGCGAGCATCCAGCCCTCGCTTGCCGGCCCGAAGCGCCCGCAGGACCGCATCGCGCTGCCCGACATGCGCCGCGCCTTCGAACAGCTGTTCTCGGCCCCGACGTCCGAGAACGGCTTCGGACGCAAGCAGGAGCAGCTGAGCGAGCGCGTCGCCACCGCGCGCGACGACATCGAGCTCGGTCATGGCGACGTGCTCATCGCCGCCATCACCTCATGCACCAACACGAGCAACCCGGCGGTGCTGATCGCGGCCGGCCTGCTGGCGAAGAAGGCGGT
>JBFGZP010000382.1:0-3173 GCA_041586695.1 Thauera sp. | reverse complement strand
GCCCGAAACGGTGCCGGGCCAGACGGTGAACCGCCTGTGCGCCAGCGGCCTGTCGGCGGTGGCCGATGTGGCACGCGCCATTACCGCGGGAGAGGGCGAGCTGTACCTGGCCGGCGGCGTCGAGAGCATGAGTCGCGCGCCCTTCGTCTTGGCCAAGGCCGAGTCCGCCTTCAGCCGTGATTTCCGCATGTTCGACACCACCATCGGCACCCGCTTCCCCAATCCGCGCTTCATCGCCGCGTTCGGTGGCCACTCGATGCCCGAGACCGGAGACAACGTCGCCAACGACTTCGGCATCAGCCGCGAGGCCGCCGACCGCTTCGCTCTCGGCTCCCAGCAGCGCTTCGAGGCGGCCCGCGCAGCGGGCTTCTTCGACGGTGAGATCCACCCGGTGGCGGTGCCGACCGGGCGCAAGACGCCCCCCCTCGTGGTGAGCGCCGACGAACATCCGCGTCCGGAGACCACCTCCGAGTCGCTCGCACGTCTGCGCCCCCTGTTCGAAGGCGGGGTGGTCACCGCCGGCAATGCCTCGGGCGTCAACGACGGCGCGGCGGCACTGCTGGTGGGCTCTCGCGCCATGGCTGCGAAACTGGGCAAGGCCCCGATGGCGCGCATCCTGTCATCGGCCGCCGCAGGCGTGGCGCCTCGGATCATGGGGGTCGGTCCCGCCTACGCCATTCCGAAGGCACTGGAGCGGGCCGGACTGACGCTGGCCGACGTGGATCTCATCGAGATCAACGAGGCCTTCGCCAGCCAGGTACTAGGTTGCCTGCACCTTCTTGGCGTCGACGCCAACGATGCGCGCGTGAACCCCAACGGGGGCGCAATCGCGCTGGGTCACCCGCTAGGTGCGTCTGGCGCCCGTCTGGCGCTCACCGCAGCCCGCGAACTCGCGCGTCGCGATGGCCGCTACGCCGTGGTCAGCCTTTGCATTGGCATCGGTCAGGGCCTGGCGGTGGTGATCGAGCGCTGCTAAGGCCGCGGCGGCCCGCCCGATCGCAGACGGGCCGCCCGCTCAGCCATCGCTGCCAGGTTGGCGCTGGCCATGCCGCAGTTTGAAGGTACCCATCCCCTTCGCCACGAGGGCGCCCTGTTCGTCGAGCACCACCGCGTCGCAAAATACCGTGCGACCCATGTGCCGCAGCACCTGGGAACGGCATCGAAGTCGTCCACGCGCCGGTCCGATGAACGTGGTATGCAGGTCCACGGTGACCACACCCACCGAATTCGGGTCAAGCAGGCGTGAGGCGCTGCCCATGGCGACGTCGAGAAGGGTCATCAGGAGCCCGCCGTGCCCCATGCCCATGGCGTTGCACAACTCGGGGGCCACCGCTACTTCCGACAGCGTCCAACCGGGACCGGATTCAAGGCCACGAATGCCGCAATGGTCGATGAACGGAACGTTCAGGCCGAAATAAGTGCTCATGGTCGGGTCTCCTGCTGCGCGCTACGCGCCAGCGCACGCTGGTAAAGCGGGCCCCCATGATGACGGGGATAGCCCAGTACGTGCACCGCGAACACGTCGGCATCGGTGGCCCGAAACAATCCCCCGCTCGCAACGGCCGCATCGGCGGCGAAGCTGAACGCGGCCGCCCCCTCCGCCGTCTCCAGCGACGACGCCAGCAGGCCCTGCAGCGGCGAGCGCAAGTCGTCAGCCGCCCGCGTCGCCACCACGGCCGGACTCAAGCTGCGGGCAATGGCAAAAGTCGCGGCCAAGTGCGCCGAATCCGCACCGGACGGACAGCTCACTTCCGCACAGCTTGCCACGCCGTTTCGCCGGAACAGCGTCAAGCCGACCGACCGCCCGGCATCGACCGGGCCGCACAGTCGGCAGATCAGCCATTCGCTTGGCCCCTGCCGACCTTTCTCCAGGGTCTCGATGCGAACCGCGGTACCGCTCGCGTCCACCGGGATTGCGCCCGGAATCTCGGCAAAGTGCGGCGCCTGCGCCGCCACCGGGATCCCCGCCGGCGGCGTCGCCGATGGCAGGCGAACCCCGGGAATCCTGGCGCACTCGCGCTCGGCAAAGAAGATATAGCGCAGGGCCGACGACTCGGGTGACTGCATCAGCCGGACGAAGTGCGCGCGTTCGCGCTGCACCGCCTGCTCGAACGGCAGCGTCACGGCCAGGCCGACTGCTTCGGCGCCTGCCAGCGGCGCCGGACAGCCGGGGAAATCCCGCGCAAGCTGGACCCGCGCCTGGTCCAGCCACGCAGCGTGCAACTCGCCCGCGTCCGCGGCCATGCGCCGACGGGCGTCGGGGTGGGGGTGGGCGTCGGCCTTGCTGTGCGCGGCGACGAAATCAAGCAGTGTCGCCTCCAGATCGGCGCTCGCGACGGCATCGACCAGGCCCCAGTCCTGCGCCGTCGCGGCCGATATCGGCTCGCCCCGGGTGACCATTTCCAGCGCCCGGCGCACACCGACTAGCCGGGGTAGCAACTGCGTGCCCCAGGCCCCCGGGATCAGGCCGAGCTTGACCTCGGGCAGCGCCAGTTGCGCGCCCCCTAAGGCGAGTCGATAGTTGCAGGCCATCGCCAGTTCGAGACCGCCACCCATGGCGGCGCCGTTCAATACGGCAATGGTGGGCTTGCGGCAGGCGAAGATCCTGGCGAGCAACTCGCGCAGATCCGGTGAGGAGGCCGAGGCCGCCGTGCCGAACTCGCGCACGTCAGCTCCACCGCAGAACAGCTTGCCCGCCCCGATGAGCGCGATAGCGCTCACTCCCGATTCGGCTTCAACACGATCGAACGCGCCCACCAGGGCCTTCCTGAGGCCGTGGCTCATGCCGTTGACCGGCGGATTGTTCATTTCGAGGAGCGCGACGCTTACTCCCCCCGGGCCGTTGAGGTATCTGATATTCAACATCTTGATTTCCACTCTGCAGACGTAGTGACTGCAAATTATGACTGATGATCCGTTATTTGAACAGCCGGACAGAGCGTCATGCACTCCTCAACAACAAGATAATTGTTGTCGATCTAAGGCTTGCACTATTTGAGCAAGTGAAATATGCTTGGTCTGCACTACAAACACCATGTCTGCTGTGCAGACCGCAGAGGGATATATGGACCTAAATTTCACGCCCGACGAGACTGCCTTCCGTAACGAGGTGCAAGCCTTCGTCCGCGACCAATTACCCGCGACCGTCCGCCACAAGGTTCTGAACGGTCTGC
>JBFGZP010000381.1:0-3176 GCA_041586695.1 Thauera sp. | reverse complement strand
TTCAACGACCGTGTGCCAGTGCGGCCGAAGCCGGAGCCGATTACGGAAAGTGCCATGGTGCTTTCCCCCCGAGGTCACGTTGAGTCCGTGATGAAAGGCGAATGCCATGCAAGCCTAGGTGGCTTCTTCTGTCGCTACAAGGTAATCGCGCGGCCACCTCGGGTGCCGGCGCCGGGTCGCCTCCCACAGCGTGGTGCAAGGAGTGCTCGGCAGGTCATCGGCTCCGGCGCGGCCGATCCACCGCTTCCGCTCCGGATGAATGCACGGCGCAGGGTGGGCCCCGCTTCACGCGCGCAGCGAGAGGGCATTGAAAGACCGGGCTCGGATGACGGATTCACCACGCTCGTTCGCGAAAGCCTCGTGCCGCGCAGGTGCGCATGACAGTGGCTTCGCCACGGCGCTCGCCGGGAACGAATCGACCCGCCTTGTCCGCGATCGGTGGCGGACTTCCGCCCGCTGCGATTTGCGTCCCCCGGGTTTCGCCCTAAGATGATCGCCTTGTCCTGAAATGCGGCGCACCTGCCGGGGCGCCCGCACAACGTTTGCGAGGAGATCTCATGTCCCAGCACTACACCACCATCGAATGGCAGCGCACCGCGCACGCCACCGAGGCAGACACCTTTTCGCGCAACCACGTGGCGACGCTCAACGGCGGGCAGAAAGTGACCATGTCCGCATCCGCCGAGTACAAGGGCGATCCGGACGCCGCCGACCCGGAACAGCTGCTGCTGACCGCGTTGGCCAGTTGCCACATGCTGACCTTCCTCGCCATCGCGGACCTGAAGGGCTACCGGGTCGAAAGCTATCGGGACACGCCGGTCGCCTATCTGGAGAAGAACGCCGAGGGCCGAATGGCGGTCACCCGCATGGAGTTGTCGCCACAGGTGAGCTTCTCCGGCGACAAGCAGCCCGACGACGACGCGCTGGCGAAGCTGCACGGCGGCGCCCATCGCAACTGCTTCGTCGCCAATTCGATCACCGCCAAGGTGACGGTGAACCCCGTTGCGGGGTAGTGCGGCCTGCAGGGTGCTTCCATTGCCGATATGCGACAGCGTGATCGCGACGGCGCGTTTCGATTCAGGACGCCATGACGACGCGCAGGTCGACTGACAGCCACACGAACGCGGCAGGGCCGACCGGCGCGGCAAGGTGGCTGCGCGCCAGTGGGGAGATGGCCGAGCGGATTCGCGCATTCGATTGGGCGGCGACGCCGCTGGGGCCGATCGACCACTGGCCGCAGAGCTTGCGCTCCCTCGTGGGGCTGATGCTCGCCGGCGGGCAGCCGGCCTATCTGGCCTGGGGGCCGGCGCTCACCTCGCTTTACAACGACGGCTACATCGCAATCCTCGGCAGCAAACATCCGCAGGGCCTGGGCAAACCGTACGCCGAACTGTGGGCGGAGATATGGGACGAGTTTCGCCCGGTCGTCGATGCCGCCATGGCAGGCGAGGCGCAATACTTCGAGGACTACCCGGTTGCGCTGGTGGGGCGCGCCGAGCGGCCGATGAGCTGGTTCACCTTTTCCTGGACGCCGGTCTGCGACGAAACCGGGACCGTCGTGGGTTTCTATTGCAGCGCGACCGAAACGACCGAGCGGGTATTGGCCGAAGCGACGCTACGCGAGTCCGAGGCGGCGCTGCGCGAGAACAAGCAGCGCCTTGAGTTCGCATTGCGCTCGAGTGGCACGGGCGGATGGGAGCTCGATCTCGGCACCGGGGAGGGGAAGCGCACGCTCGAACATGATCGCATCTTCGGCTACGAGTCCATGCAGCCGCGCTGGACCTACAGCATGTTTCTCGAGCATGTGGTCGACGAGGACCGGGCAGGGGTGGCGCGTCTCTTCGACGAAGTGGTCGCAAAGCGGACCAACTGGGATTTCGAGTGCCGCATTCGCCGAGTGGATGGCGAGCTGCGCTGGATCTGGGCCGCCGGAGAGCTTCGGTTTGGCGAGGACGGCTCGGTGCAGCGCATGGCCGGAATCGTGCAGGACATCACCGAGCGCAAACGCGTGGAGCAGGTGCAGCGCGAGAGCCTGGAGCGTCTGAGGGTGGCCCTGCTGGCGGCCGATCAGGCCAATGCCGCGAAGTCGCGCTTTCTCGCCGCGGCGAGTCACGATCTGCGCCAGCCGCTCTGCGCCATCTCGCTCTACGTCGAAGCCCTGGCCGACAAGCTCGGACCGGGCGAGCAGGAACTGTTCGCCGGTTTTCGCGAGTGCGTCGGGAACCTGAGCCAGCTCCTCACCGACCTCCTCGACCTGTCGAAGCTGGAGGCGGGCGTTGTCGCCCCCGCGCCCAGCGACTTCACGGTCGGAGAACTGTTCCGGCAACTCGACGCGACCTTCGGCCCGACCGCGCACGCACAGGGGCTCAAGCTGCTGATCCGGCCCTCTGGCCTGGTGGCGCGAACCGATGCGGGGCTGTATCGACGCCTGATCGGCAACCTGATCAGCAACGCCATCGGCTTCACCACCAGCGGCGGCGTGCTGCTGGGGTGTCGGACCCACGGCGGGCGCGACTGGATCGAGGTCTGGGACACAGGTGTCGGCATCCCGGAGGACTTGCACGGAGAGATCTTCGACGAGTACCGCCAACTGGACAATCAGCCGAAGGGCGGCCGGCGCGGCAGCGGACTGGGCCTGGCGATCGTCGCCCGCAGCGCGAGACTTCTGGGGCTCGAGCTCCGGGTCCGGTCGCGGCCCGGCAAGGGCTCGATGTTCGCGGTCGCGTTGCCGCGGGGCGTGCTTGCCGATTCGCAGGCAACGGTCACAGGCCTTGAGGCCCCGCCGCGCAGCATCGGCCTGGTCGACGACAACGAGCTGCTGCTCGCGGCGCTCGAGAGCGCCCTCGCAGCCAAGGGGCACGAGGTCGTCGCGGCGACCGACGGTGGCTCGCTGCTGACGGCGCTGGGAGATGCCGCGCCGGACATCCTGATTTCCGACTACCGGCTCGGCGGCGGGCAGACCGGGCTCGATGTGATCGGTGCCGCGCGCGAGCGTTTCGGCGCCGACCTCCCCGCACTGCTGCTGACCGGCGACACCGATCCGAAGATCATCCAGACCCTGGCCGGGACGGGGATCCCGGTGCTGCACAAGCCGCTGGAAATGGCAGCCCTGCAGAACATGATCGCCGAACTGACCTAGGGGCGGGGGCGCCGGCCATCGGCCCGGTCGCCCGCGC
>JBFGZP010000380.1:0-3180 GCA_041586695.1 Thauera sp. | reverse complement strand
GCGGGGCCAGACGGTGCCCGCTGGCACTGTCTGGCCCCGCGACTATACTTTTCACACGCACTGCATCGGTGCGTGTGACGGGGAGGGGTGATCATGGCGACGGCGAGCGGGGGTAAGGGTCGGTGTCTTTGCGGGCAGGTCGAGGTCAGCGCGCCGGGCATGAGCCCCAAGGTTGCCGCCTGTCATTGCAGCATGTGCCGGAGGTGGGCCGGTGGTCCGTTGCTGGCCGTCGAGTGCGGCAGCGACGTTTCCTTCGCGGGCGAGGAGCACATCGCCGTCTACGATTCGTCGGCCTGGGCCGAACGCGGCTTCTGCCGCAACTGCGGCACCCATCTGTTCTACCGGCTGAAGGACAGCAAGGAGTACATCGTGCCGGTGGGCCTGTTCGACGATGCGGAAGGGCTGGTCTTCGACGCGCAGATCTTCATCGACGAGAAACCGGCGTACTACCGCTTTGCGGACAAGACGCACGATTTGACCGGCGCCGAGGTCTTCGCCAAGTACGCGCCCTGACGCCACACCGACGCCGGAGGCGGCCATGCCCTACGTGAACGTCCAGATAACAACAGGTGCGACCCGCGGGCAAAAGGCCCGCATCGTCCGCGACGTCACCGACTCGCTGGTGCGCGAACTGGGCAAGAAGCCCGAGCACATCCACGTCGTCATCCAGGAAATCGCCGAGGAGAACTGGGGCTTCGAGGGCCTGCTGACCGACGAATGGAAGCGCAGGCAGCGCCCGCAGCAGGACTAGCGTACGCGCCCCGACTCGAACCGGCCCGCCATGGCATACGATCCGGACCTCGCAGAAAGAGTACGTGCCGGCATCCGGAGCCACCCGGGTATCAGCGAAAGACGCATGTTCGGCGGCCTCGCCTTCATGCTGGACGAGCACATGGCGGTCGGCATCCTCGGCCAGTCCCTGATGGCGCGGATCGGCCCCGCCTTCCAGGGCGAAGCGCTGGGGATGGCGCATGTGCGGAAAATGGACTTCACCGGCCGGCCGATGAAAGGCTACGTCTTCATCGACGCCGCCGGACTCACATCGGACGACGATCTGCGCTGGTGGATCGAAAAGGCTGCCAGCTTCGTCGCGACGCTACCGCCGAAGCCACCAAGAGCGTCCGGCGGTGCGAGTTGAATCGACACGTACCCACCCAAGGAACCGTGGCAGCACAACGACCATGACAACGACCGCCGATGCACGTCCGCCCACGGACCGCGAACTCGTCCTGACGCGCCTGATCGACGCCCCGCGCGAAGAGCTCTTCAGGGCGTGGACCGATCCGGACCTGCTCAAGCAGTGGTTCGCGCCGCTGCCATTCACCACCCCGTTCGCAGAGCTCGACGTACGACCGGGCGGTGCCAGCCTGATCGTCATGCGCTCACCCGAGGGCGAGGAATTTCCCAACCGCGGGGTCTATCTCGAAGTCGTGAAAGACGAGCGGCTCGTGATGACCGATGCCTACACGATCGCATGGGAGCCCTCGGACAAACCCTTCATGACCCTGATCCTGAGCTTCGAGGACGAGGCCGGCGGCACGCGATACACCGCACGCGTCCGCCACTGGACGGCGGCAGACCGCGAGATGCACGAGCAGATGGGCTTTCATCGGGGCTGGGGCCAGTGCGCCGACCAGCTGGCCGCCCTGGTCGCAAGGCGTTGACCCTGCCGGGCCAGAATGCATGGCGCCGGGGTCGGCTTGTTCGCACGCCGGCCCGGTCCCGGTCTCAGGCCTCGGGGCGCCCCGGCAGGAATGCCGCGAACTCCGCGGGCAATGGCGCGTGCTCGAGGCTGCGCTGGGTGAACAGGAAGCGGCCGTCGCAGACGAAGCCGAGGTCGGCCCAGTCGACGCCGTTGAGGGCATCGCGAAAGGCCGCCAGATCGATGTCTGTCCGCTGCGGGAAGACCGCCAGCACCGCACCATCGTAATCCCTGCAATCGTGCATGAAGAAGGGCCGGGCGACCCTCGTCTTGCCGTTCACGTATACGCGCGGGCGCTCGCTGCGAAAGTGCAGCCGGCCCCACATCCACCAGTTCGATTCGTCGAAGCGCGTCACCTTGCGCTGCAGCAGCCGGGCCTTGTGCGGCAGCAGCGCAGACGGTGGCGGCTCGCCCGGATCGCTCCAGATCATGCGCCGGGTCCGGCCGGTGCTGACGGTGGACGAACACACGAAGTCGCGCCCGCCCCGCAGCGCATCCGTGTAGATCTCGTCGGCCCCCGACACCGCACCGACCTTGACGAAGGCGACGTCGGCCAGGCGCAGCGGGTAGTCGCCGCGGGCGAACATCAGGTGCCCGCCGCACTCGAGCAGGTGGCGTGTCTCCCACGCCGGCGCAGCGAGTTCGGCGGCGAGGTCGTCGCCGCTGCCGATCTCGGCGTAGCGCATCGCGCGCTCGAAACAGCTCTTCTCGAAGCGCCAGATCAGGCAGTTCGGGACCGCGTCGGCGAAGATACGCGCGTCGCCCAGCTCGATCGCGTCGGTGATCGTGCCGGCCTCGAAAAGCAGGCGATTGAGCTTCACCGCCGAGGTCGCCTTGAGGAAGTCGCGCGGGGTGATGAAGATCAGCTCCCCGCCCGGCGCGAGGTGGCGCAGGCACTTCTCGATGAAGAACAGGTAGAGGTTGGATCGGCCGTCGAAATGCCCGCGCGCGAGCAGCCGGCTGGTGGCCGGCGAAATGTCCTGGAAGCGCACATAGGGGGGATTGCCGATGATGGTGTCGAAGCGCTCGCCCTCGGGGTAGGCGAAGAAATCCATCGCCTGCGCGCCGGGCGGACAGTGGCCGGGGTCGAGCTCCAGGCCGACCGCGCCGGGCAGGTGGCGCAGGAAAGCGCCGTCGCCGCAGGCGGGCTCGAGCACGCGGCCGCGACGGCGCCGCAGCCCGAGCATGGCGTTTACGACCGCATCGGGCGTAAACACCTGGCCGAGCGCGGCGACGTCGCGCAGCCCGAGCCCGAGTTGGGCGCTCATGCGCGCGAACCGCCCGCAGGGGCGACAGGTTTGCTGCGGTTGAGGAGGGGCAGTGCGGTCATGAGCTTAGGGCGAGGCGCGGACGATCAAGCGCAGCAAGATACGGACAGCCGCGGCCGGATGCAAACGCTTGCGCAACAGCGGCGCGGCCCGCGGCCGCGTTGCCCGGTAGAATCGTTCCCACCGCATCCCCCTGACATGCCGCGAGCG
>JBFGZP010000379.1:0-3228 GCA_041586695.1 Thauera sp. | reverse complement strand
GAGGTGGTCAATTTCGTGCTCCGCGCCCGCGCCAAACACGAGGGCTGCAACCCGAGCTGGACATCCTACGAGAAGCTGCGCGCCGTCATCGAGAAGAAGATGTTCTCCAACACCGAGGATCTGCTGCCGGTGATCAGCTTCAACGCCAAGGCCAGCGCCGACGAGCAGAAGAAGCATCAGGACTTCGTCGATCGCATGATCGACAAGGGCTACACCGAAAAGCAGGTGCGCCTGCTGTGTGAGTGGTACCTGCGTGTGCGCAAGTCGTCCTGAGCGCATCGGCTGGCTGATCCGCGGCGCGCCCGCAGCGCGCCGCGGTCCGGGTGCGAGCAACGACACGCCGGCTCGCGCCCGGCTCAATCGAGGAGGCACAACATGGCCCGCATCATCGATCGACGCTTCGACAGCAAGCACAAGAGCACCGTGAATCGGCAGCGCTTCATGCGCCGCTTCAAGCAGCAGATCCGCAAGGCGGTGTCGGAGGCCATCCACGGCCGCTCGATCCGCGATCTCGACAATGGTGAACAGGTCAGCATCCCGGCGCGTGACCTGTCCGAGCCCGTCCTGCACCACGGCCGCGGCGGCATCTGGGAGCAGGTCTTCAGCGGCAACGACCAGTTCACCACCGGCGACCGCATCGAGCGCCCGTCCGGTGGCGACGGTGGCGGCGGCAAGGGCGAGGCAAGCAGCGAGGGCGAACACGATGACGACTTCGTGTTCCAGCTCTCGCGCGAGGAATTCCTCGAACTGTTCTTCGAGGACCTCGAACTGCCGCGGTTGATCCGCACCCAGCTCGCCCGCATCACCGAATTCAAGACCCGGCGCGCCGGCTTCACCGCCGACGGCGTGCCCGCCAACATCAATGTCGTGCGCTCGCTGCGCAGCGCGCTCGGCCGGCGGCTGGCGCTCGGCTCGCCGTATCAGGCCCGCCTGCGTGACCTGCAGAACGAGCTCGAAGAGGCGCTGGAAGAACACGGCGAGGACGGTGTCGAAGTCATTGCGCTGCGCGACCAGATCGGCCGCGTGCGCACGAAGATCGGCAACATCCCCTTCATCGACAGCTTCGATCTGCGCTACAACAACCGCGTGAAGGTGCCGCAGCCGACCACGCAGGCGGTGATGTTTTGCATGATGGACGTCTCCGGCTCGATGGACGAAGAGCGCAAGGCCACCGCCAAGCGCTTCTTCATGCTCCTTCACCTGTTTCTGACGCGCACCTACGAGCACATCGAGGTGGTCTTCATCCGTCACCACACCGTCGCCCACGAAACGGACGAGGACACCTTCTTCCACTCGCGCGAATCGGGCGGCACCGTCGTGTCCAGCGCGCTTACGCTGATGCGCGACATCATCGGCGAGCGCTATGCCAACGGCCAGTGGAACATCTACGGCGCCCAGGCTTCGGACGGCGACAACTGGCAGAACGACTGTGCCGTCAGCCGCGACCTGCTCGTTCAGGACATCCTGCCCGCCTGCCAGTACTTCGCCTACATCGAGATCACCGACGGCGACCCGCAGAACCTGTGGCAGGAGTACGAGACCGTGCGCGCCTCGCGCGCCAACTTCGCCATGCAGCGTATCCAGTCGCCGGCCGAAATCTATCCGGTGTTCCGTGAACTCTTCAAGAAGAGCCTGTCATGAGACGCGCAACCAATACCGCCCCCAAGCCCGCGCCCCTGCCCGCCACGTCGGAATGGTCCTTCGACAGCATCGAGCAATACCATACCGAAATCGCCCGCGTGGCCAGGGACTATGGCCTCGACACCTACCCGGTGCAGATCGAGGTGATCACCGCCGAACAGATGATGGACGCCTACGCCTCGGTGGGCATGCCGGTCAACTATCACCACTGGTCCTTCGGCAAGCACTTCATCTCCACCGAGAAGAGCTATCGCCGCGGCCAGATGGGGCTCGCCTACGAGATCGTCATCAACTCCGACCCCTGCATCGCCTACCTGATGGAGGAGAACACGCTCACCATGCAGGGCCTGGTGATCGCCCACGCGGCCTACGGCCACAACAGCTTCTTCAAGGGCAACTACCTGTTCCGCACGTGGACGAATGCGGACGCGATCATCGACTACCTCGTCTTTGCGCGGAAATACATCAGCCAGTGCGAGGAGCGCTACGGCGAGGAAGAGGTCGAGCTGCTGCTCGACTCCTGCCATGCGCTGATGAACCTCGGCGTCGACCGGTACAAACGCCCCGGCAAGCTCTCGGTGGCGCAGGAGCAGCTGCGCCAGAAGGAGCGCGAGGATTACCTGCAGAGCCAGGTCAACGACCTGTGGCGCACCCTGCCCGCCCAGGACCTGCGCGACGACGACCGCGGCCGGCGCCCGCGCTTCCCGGCCGAGCCCGAGGAGAACCTGCTCTACTTCATCGAGAAGAACGCCCCGCTGCTCGAGCCCTGGCAGCGCGAGGTGGTGCGCATCGTGCGCAAGGTGGCGCAGTATTTCTTCCCGCAACGCCAGACCCAGGTCATGAACGAGGGCTGGGCCACTTTCTGGCACTACACGCTGCTCAACACCCTGTACGACGAGGGGCTGCTGGCCGACAGCTTCATGCTCGAGTTCCTGCAGTCGCATACCAACGTCGTCGCCCAGCCACCCTACAGCAGCCGCTGGTACAGCGGCATCAACCCCTATGCGCTCGGCTTTGCGATGTGGCGCGACATCCGCCGCATCTGCGAAGCGCCCGACGACGAGGACCGGCGCTGGTTCCCCGAGATCGCCGGCAGCGACTGGCTGAAGACCTTCGACTTTGCGATGCGCAACTTCAAGGACGAGAGCTTCATCGCCCAGTACCTCTCGCCCAAGGTCATGCGGGACTTCCGCCTGTTTGCGGTGCTCGACGACGACCGCGAGAACAAGCTGGCGGTGTCGGCGATCCACGACGAAAGCGGCTTCAGGCGAGTGCGCCAGATCCTCTCCGAGCACTACAATCTCGGCAGCCGCGAGCCCAACATCCAGGCCTGGAACATGGATCTGCGCGGCGACCGCTCGCTGACCCTGCGCCACCAGCAGCACCAGCGCCGGCCGCCGGGCGAAACCACCGAGGAGGTCCTGAAGCACGTTGCCCGGCTGTGGGGATTCACCGTGCGACTGGAAACGGTGGATGAGGCCGGCGAGTGCCGCCTCGCTCACGAGGTGCCGGTCGAGCGGCAAAGACGGCAGACTGACCAGGCGACAGTCTGATTGAATCGGGGGCAAAGCGGCGTCGGTCGATGTC
>JBFGZP010000378.1:0-3242 GCA_041586695.1 Thauera sp. | reverse complement strand
GCAGGTCACCGTTGAATTTTTGACGGCGACGCGCACCGCAGCCAACGGCAGCTGAGGCCGACCTGCCACGGTCAGGCGGTGCCTGAGGACCAAACGTGAATGCCGACACCTCTCCGCTAGAGTATGCTCATGGAATCCACGAGGTCACGAATTTGAAGTGACTCGGACGATCACCTCGGAGAGCATGGCTTGGAACCTTAAGGCGACCGCAATAGGTGAAATCCGAGTGCTGCCGCGCACGGTGAAATGGATGAATTTCCTCTCCGTTTACCTCCGCGTCGAGCATACGATTTTCCCCGAAATGGTCTGTAGGGCCTTCCTATTCGAGCGCATTGCCTGATGGATGATCAGCGTATTGCTCAGCGGACGATTCCTTTTCCTCAGTGACGAACAGGATGATCCTGTGCTCGTTCCGCGGCGTGACGACGCCTAAAGCTATGGCGTGAAGACTTGCATGACCCCATAACTCCGCCAATTCTTGGCGTGAGTATGCGGAACCGACTGTGATGTTGGTGAATGAGACTGGCGTGGTCGGTAGACGGTTTGGCGGCCGCGGCGGCTTGAAGCCCGCCCTACAGCAACGGTGGCGGCCGAGATGTCGTAAGGCGCCACTTCCCGCGGGCAGGGCTTCCGCTGGAAGGCAGACGTTTGTCGGAAACGACCTGTAGCGCTACCTTCTCAGCCCATCCTTCGCAACCATATACGGCCCATCAGGAATCGCATTCGGCCCAAGCACGAAGACCTGCTGGTTCGCCTGCTGGGTCAGCGGCATGTAGTTCGGTGCCGCGCGGGTGATGGCGGCGCTGATTGCTGCCGCGACCAGGTCGGCCAGGGGGTTGCCGGTGCTGTTGTTGTTCTGCGGCTGGTACTGCATCGACTGCTTCGCGGTCCAGATCTCGGTGCCATCCTTGCTCGTCATGCGGTATTCGAACTCGACGGTCACCACCGTCGTCAGCAGCGCGTACTGGGCGTCCCAGCGGTTGATGGTGACGTAGAGCACGGCGTCGGCGTCGAACAGCTTGGCGAGCACGGCCGGGGGTTGCTGGTGGATCTGTTCGCCTTCGTAATAGCCTTCCTGTTCGAGGACGAACTTGGTCGTATTGACCGGGAAGACGTAGTAGCCCTTCTCCGCGAGCGGCACCGGCAGGGTCGACAGCAGGTAGTTGGGGGCATCGACGTCGAGCGAGCGGTTTACCGAGGGCACGACCAGGATCGAGCGCGGGGCGGCGGCGGTGAAGGCGCTCATATCCTGCTTTACGGGCTGGGTGACGCAGCCGGTGGCGAGCAGGGCGGCGAGGATGACGGCGGGTGTTCTCATTTTTCCACCTCGGCGAGATTCTTCTTGCGGCGCTCGACGTTCTTGATCATGGCGTCCATCAGACCGCGGCTCTCGGGCCAGGCCTCGCGTTCGCGCGCGTACAGCGCCAGCGCCTTGTCGCTGTCGCCAGCCTGCAGGTGCAGGGTGCCGAGTTCCGCATACAGGCCGGGAGCGACGCGGCCGCGGCCTTGCTCGACCGCGGCGATATGCGTTTCCAGCCCCGTGCGCATCGCCTCCATCGCGGCCGGGTCCTTGTAGCCGGCGTAGAGCATCTTCTCGTAGCCGCCCCACTCGTAGAGGCCCGGTGTGGCGCAGGCCGACAGGGCGAGCGCCAGTAGCGCGATCGATAGCCGTTTCATGCGTCGTGCCTCACTTGACGATCAGGGTGCGATTGACGCCGTCGCCGACGTAGAGCTTCTCGTCGAGCAGGACCTCGGCGCCGGAAACGATCCGGACCTGGTGGGTGCCGGGCAGGATGCGCAGCGCGCCCTCGCCTTCGCGGTAGTCGTCGACGCTGCCCATGTCGAGGTTGTCGACCAGCACGCGCGCGCCGGCGGCGCGGTAGCCCTCGGTGCGGAAGGCGAGCGAGGGCCGGTTATCGACGACGGCCTGCTTCTCGGTCGGGAACTGCGTGCACGCGCCGATCGAGGCGGCGCCAGCGGCGAGAATGGCGGCGGCGAGCAGGGAGGTTGCGGTGTTGTTCATTATCGGGCGCCCTCGTAGCTGACGATCAGTTGTGCGGGGTCGTGGCCCTGGATCGAGCCGCTGACGACCGAGGCGACCGAGCCTTCGTTGAGCTCGGAGTCGCCGAAGCTGGCGTCGATGCGGATCTCGGCGAGCTTGTGCCCGGGCAATGTGATCTCGGTACCGGTCTGGGGCGACTTGACGCGCTCGCCCTGGGTCATGACCGCGAACACCATGCCGGGCAAGATGCCCTGGCGCTGGCCGCCGCCGATGTACACGCGGCCGGGCTCGGCGCGCAGGACGTAGGTCTGCCACGGGCGCGCGTCCATCTGCACGGACAGGCGATTGACCGCCTCGGACACCGCCTGGCGCACGGCGGCATCGTTCAGGGTGCCGTCGTAGCCGGCCTGGGAGCCGAAACCGAAGGTGGACGCGGTCTCGGTCGAGGCCTCGCCCGCGCCCGAGGTGGCGAAGAAGACGTGGCCGGTCTTGACGTCGACCACGCGCAGATCGACCTTGGCGAAGGCCACCTGGCGCTTGCTGTGCGAGACGAAGCCCTTCTCGCCGACCGTCTTGCGCCCGAACTCGGTGAGCGAGCCGATGATCAGCGCATCGACGCCGACGAGTTCGAGCTTGGCGTCGGTGAGCCGGCTCTCGGCCTTGAGGCGCGAGATGTCCGGGCGCTCGAACACCAGATAGGCGCCGGATTCGGTCAGCGCCTTGCTCAGCAGGTCGGTGACCTGCTTGCCGAGCGGGTCGTCATGACGGTCGCGCAGCAGGGACTGGCCGTAGTTGGTTTCGTTGGTGATGCGCCCGAGGGCGATCTTGCGCTTCAGCGTCGGCGCGGCCGGCGCCTGCGCCGCAACGGCCTGCTGGGCGGCGCGCTGCGTCGCCAGCGTCTGCGGTGCCTCCTTCTGGGTCACGGGCGGGGTCTGGATGGCGCAGCCGGCGAGCAGGGCGGCGGCGAGCAGGGTGGCCGGCAGCGCGAGGCTGCGGCGGGCGGGGCTGGGGGGGCGCTTGGTCATGAAGTGCTCAGTAGGTCCCGGTGTGGTCATGATCGAATATGGGCTGTGCAGGCGTGCGGCACGGTCATTGGGTGCCGGACGAGAGCGACTCTGTTCGTCCCGAGCCCGCCGATGCGTCTGTCTGCGGCTGTCAGGCGCTGGAGTGTGTCGGGTTTGAAGGCCGGCACGCCTCCGATCGACCGAATGCATGCGTACTGGGTGCAATGGCGGCAATG
>JBFGZP010000377.1:0-3262 GCA_041586695.1 Thauera sp. | reverse complement strand
GGTCGAGATGCCGATGCCCAGTTCGGCCTGGCCATGAAGTACGGCGTCACGTACCTCGAAGGCGGTGGTGTCGATCAGGCGGATGCGATTGCCCGGGTAGGCGCCCTTGTAGCGCTGGATGACCCTCGGCAGCACGTGCGAGGCCATGCTCGGCACGCAGGCGATGGTGCAATTGCCGCGTGAATTGCGCGAGATGTCCTTCAGCCGATCCACGGCCATCGTCATCTCGCTGACGATTGCCCTGGCCTGGGGCAGGAAGTCGCGGCCGACCGCGGTGAGTTCGACGTACCTCGTCGTGCGGTCGAGCAGTCGCAACTCGAGGTAGGCCTCCAGTTTCTGCACCCGACGCGTGAGCGCGGTCTGCGTGACATGCAGGTGCTCGGCTGCCTTGCTGAATCCGCCCAGTTCGGCGATCACGACGAAGGCCTGGATTCCATCGAAATCGATCTTCAAGCTGTCCTCCTCCGAAGCCTGCCATCGGCAGGGGTTGTCAGTTTATGCGTGTTACGCAATAAATCGAGCATCTGTTGCATTTCCGCTCATTAATCCGCACGCCTACCATTGGCTCATAGATTAATTTGCTTAGGCAATAAGGAGGCGGGCAAGTGAACAGTATTCCCTGCGTGCTGATGCGCGGCGGCTCATCGAAAGGCCTGTTCTTTCGCGCCGAAAGCCTGCCGCGAGAGGCCGTCGAGCGCGATCGCCTGCTGCTCGCCGCCATGGGTTCGCCCGACGTCCGCCAGATCAACGGAATGGGCGGCGGCAACGATCTCAGCAGCAAGGTCGTGATCGTCGCACCCTCGCAGAGCGCGGACGCCGACGTCGAGTATCTGTTCGCGCAGGTGTCGGTGGCGCGCGATCTGGTCGACGTCCTGCCCAACAGCGGCAACATGCTGGCGGCGGTGGCGCCGTTCGCCCTCGAGCAGGGCATGGTGCAGGCATCGGGTCCGACCACCACGGTCCGCATACTCAACATCAACAGCGGCAAGCTCGTTCATGCCCTGGTGCAGACGCCTCGCGGCAAGGTGACGTACAGCGGGAAGTATGAACTCGACGGCGTTCCGGGCAAGAGCGCACCGATCGCACTGCGATTCCTCGACCCGGCGGGCACGAAGACGGGGCGCCTGCTTCCGACCGGGAGTGCGCAGGACCGGATCCTGGGCGTGCCGGTCACCTGCATCGACTTCGCCATCCCCATCGTCTTCGTCAAGGCCTCGTCCCTCGGCAAGAGCGGGCACGAGAGCAAGCACGAGCTGGACGAGGATGGGGACTTCCTTCGCCGGCTCGAGGACATCCGGCTCGCGGCGGCGACGCTGATGGGCATGGAGGCCGCGCCGGACAGCGGCGTGCCCAAGATCGCCGTCATCGCCTCGCCGCGGGCTGGCGGCAACATCGCCTCGCGCTATTTCGTGCCCTCGAGCTGTCATCCGGTCCATGCGGCCACCGGCGCGCTGGCGCTGGCCGCCGCCTGCCACACGCCGGACACGATCGCCGAGGAACTGGTCGAGCTCGACGAGGGCAGTGCGAACAGGATCGTCATCGAACACCCGAGCGGGAAGATGGAGTGCGAGGTCGTGAGCGTGACCGATCCGGTCACGAACGTGCCGGTCATCACCGGCGGCTCGATCCTCACTTCGGCAAGGCCGCTGCTCAGCGGCACGGTCTTCGTGCCGAACCGTAACTGAACGCGGACCGGCGCCGCCCCCATGGTTTCATCTGCCGGAGTGCAGTCGCAATAGTCGGTCCCCAGGCCGACCGCCCCTAACTCATAGAGGAGACACAGAAATGTATCGATCAACCAAAGGAGCAGACATGAGCAACGAGTTTCCGATCAATCGCCGCAGCTTCATCGGCATGTCCATGGCGCTCGCCGCCGCTTTCGCCGTCCCCGGCGCTGCCCAGGCCCAGGCCGCGGACTTCACCGACAAGACCATCGAATTCGTGATCCCGTTCGGCGTCGGCGGCGGTTCCGACACCTGGGCCCGCTTCAACGCGCCCTACCTTTCGAAGTATCTGCCAGGCAATCCGATCGTCGTGGTCAAGAACGTGCCCGGCGGCGGCTCCATCACCGGCACCAACCAGTTCGCTTCGCGCGCCAAGCCCGATGGCCTTACCGTGCTCGGCACTTCGGGGTCGACCCAGTTCCCCTTCCTGCTCGGCGATCCGCGCGTCCAGTACGACTACAAGGACTGGAAGGTTGTGCTGGCCGCGCCCACTGGCGGCGTCGCGTACGTGAATAGCAACCTTGGCGTCAAGTCGCTCGCCGATCTGGGCAAGCTCAAGGGCCAGCGCCTGGTCTATGGCAGCCAGGGCGCGACCTCGCTCGATCTCGTGCCGCTGCTCGGCTTCCGCCTGCTCGGTCTCGAGGTGCACCACGTGTTCGGCATGAAGAGCCGTGGCGATGGCCGCCTCGCGTTCGAGCGCGGCGAGGCCAATATCGACTACCAGACCACGTCCGCATACCTGAAGAGTTCGGTGCCGATGGTCGAGGAAGGCAAGGCCGTGCCCTTGTTCAGCTGGGGTACGACCGACGACGACGGCAAGCTGGTGCGCGATCCGACCTTCCCCGATCTGCCGCACATCGGCGAGGCGATCGAGATCGTTACCGGCAAGAAACCCGAGGGTATCGAATGGGAGGCGTTCAAGTCCTTCCTGATCGCGGGCTTCCCGGCGCAGAAGCTGCTGGTCCTGCCCAAGGGTACGCCGGACGAGATCGTCGAGGCCTACCGTTCGGCCGTGCGCAAGATGAAGCAGGACCCCGAGTACCAGGCGGGCAAGGAGGAGGCCCTCGGCGGCTACGAACAACTCACCGACAAGGCCGGCGAGGCGCTGTACAGGGAAGGTACGAAGATCGATCCGAAGGCGCGCGAGTGGGTGCGCAACCTGCTCGAGAAAGAGTACAACGCGCGCTTCTGAAGCCCAAGAAAGCCGCATGAAGCTTCGGCACCCGGCCCGCCGATAGGGTGGGACGGGTGCCGGGGCCCCGGCCCGACCCGGTTCGGCCAGGGCGTTTCGGCGGCACACGAACAAGGAGTTTTCCATGCTTGAAGCCATGCAGGAAGCCTTCGTCGGCCTCCTATCGTTTCAGCACTTCGCCTACATGCTGCTCGGCATCGTGGTTGGCCTGGGCGTCGGCATCCTGCCCGGCCTGGGCGGAATCGCGGGCATGTCGCTGCTCATGCCCTTCATCTACGGCATGGACCAGGTCTCGGCGCTCGCCATGCTCGTGGGCATGGTCGCCGTCATCCCGACCGGCGATACC
>JBFGZP010000376.1:0-3278 GCA_041586695.1 Thauera sp. | reverse complement strand
GGGGTCACACCGCGCCCAGCCCCGCACCGAGCCTCGGCGCCGAGGCCTGGATCGTGAGCCACCTCGAGCGCGGCACGATCGCCCGTGCGCTCGACACCGCCCGCCTCGAGCAGCTCGACCGTGTGGCCGCCGTCCTGGAGGCCATGGAGCCGCTCAACACCGAGAACGCCTTCTGGTCGCGACACGAACTGCCGGAAGACGTCGACGCACTGGAGGCGAGGATTCTTGCCGCCATCGAGCCGCTGGAACAGCTCCGGCTGGAAGCGCGGGTTGCGCAGGCGCGCAAGGCCGGGGAGCGGGATGCGCTCGACGCGGCGGCCAGCAGCGCCTTCGACCTTCCCCTGGCGCAGCCGCTACCGCATGACTGGAATGGCGTCGTCCAGGTGCAGGCCGACGCCGAGTATTCGGTCGAGGGTGAATTCCACGTTGCGGCGGCCGCGGATCTCGGCGTCGCGCCCGAGTTCTGGAGCGTGTATGCCCAACGCGACGATGGGCGCTTCGAGCTCGTGAAGGAGTTCGACGAGCCCGAAGCGGCCGAGCATCTGGCCTACCGGTTGGCCGTGGTCGCTGCGAACTCGACCGACAACGAGCACGAACGGGCCGCCCTCCTCGCCCGCGCCCACGAGGCGAGCGTTCGGCGCGACCCCGCCAGCACGGACGAGGACCTTGCAGCGGCCAGAGAATCGCGGAAGACGGCAGAAATGAACGCCGTGCTCAAGGACGGCGACATGCAGCAGCGCATCGCCGAGTTGGCGGCGCAGCCGAAGCCGGCGGCGGATCAGACGACGCCGGTCGAACGGACCTACCTCAATGTGCCGTTCAAGGAGAAGGATGAGGCCAAGGCCCTCGGGGCGCGGTGGGACCGCCAGCAACAATCCTGGTACGTCCCGCCTGGCGTCGACGCGGCGCCCTTCGCGCGGTGGGCGCAAGACGCCGCCCCGGTCCGCACAGGCCAGATGCCGGCCCGGGATCCGGGCGCCGACGAGAAGGATGCCCAGGCGCGCGTCTATCTGGCCGTCCCGTATGGCGAGCGCGGTGCGGCCAAGGCGGCCGGCGCCGCCTGGGACAAGGTCGCGAAGTCCTGGTATGCCGGGCCGAAGGCCGACATGGCGCGGCTGCAGCGCTGGCTGCCCGACAACGTGCCCGCGCAGCAGGCCCCGGCGATGAGCCCCCGTGAGGAGTTCGCCGAGGCCTTGCGCTCGCTCGGCGCCGACGTCTCTGGCGAGCACCCCATCATGGACGGGCGGACGCACCGGATCGAGGTCGAGGGCGACCGGCACGCCGAGGCGGCGGGATTCTATGTCGCCCACCTGGATGGTCATCCGGCCGGCTATATCAAGAACAACCGCACCGGGATCGAGATGACATGGAAGTCGAAAGGCTACTCGCTCGAGCCGCAGGAGAAGGCGAAGCTGGCGGCCGAGGCGGCGGCAAAGCTCGCCGCCCGTGCCCGGGAGCAGGACCGCCTGCATGAGGCGGCCGCGCAGCGTGTAGTGAAGCAGATGGCCGAGCTGATGCCGGTCGCCGAGCCGACGCCCTACCTGCGTGACAAGGGTATCGAGGCGCATGCGGGCGTGTTCACCGACCGCGAAGGACAGAAGACTTACCTCCCCGCCTTCGACGTCGACGGCAAGCAATGGACGATGCAGACCATCTACGCGGACGGCACCAAACGCTTCGCGAAGGACAGCCGGAAGGAAGGGTGTTTCCATGCGGTCGGCGGCTTCGAGGCCCTGGCGCTCGCGCCGGCGCTGGTGATCTCGGAGGGCTACGCGACGGCGGCGACCAACGCCGAGGTGCTGGGGTTCGCCACTGTCGCCGCCTTCGACTCGGGGAACCTGCCCGCCGTGGCTCAGGCGCTGCACGAGAAATTCCCGGACAAGCCGGTCCTCATCCTGGGCGACGACGACCGGCAGCTGGAGCTCACGCAGGGCGTCAATGCCGGTCGGGTGAAGGCCGAGGAGGCGGCGAGGGCTGTGGGCGGAAAAGCCCTCTTCCCGATTTTCGCGCCGGGCGAGAACGCCTATCCGGTGGATCTGACGCCCGTCACCCCGCAGACCTATCGGGCACACCTGCGCGCCACGAAGGCTCTGGATGACGTGCAGAAGGACCCCGAGGCGGTGAATCTCACCGAGCAGCAGACGGCGGAGTTGAAACGCGCCTGTCTCAGTGACGCGCAGCTGGCGGCGCTCGAGCGCATGAAGGGGCACACCGACTTCAACGACTTGGCGACAAGGAGCGCGCTCGGCCGGGAGGGGCTTGAGCGTCAGGTGAAGGCCGAGGTTGGTCGGGTGATCCGGGAGGCCGAAGAAACACGCGAGCGCATCCAGGTGCCGCATAAGCAGCAGAGCCGGGAACAGCGGCCGAGGCGCGTGGCGCGGATCGCTTGACCGGGTAGCGTCCCGGCCCCCGGACTGCCGCGTCTCGAGGTGGATCCTGGCGATGCGCATGCGCCAGCGCCCGCCCGACCCGTTCGGCCAGCCCTTTGCGCTTCGCCGGTCAGGCGCGCCAAGCGCTCGGTAGACGTGCCTGCGATCCGACATCCCATCAGCGGGTCACGCCTTGGCGTCAAAGTCGGGCATCGCCCGCTTCATGAATTCGTCGAAGAGCGGAACGGTGAACGCGATGTCGCCATAGGCGGGGCTGTAGATCATGCCCTTCTTGATGAGTTTGGCGCGGACCGGGCCGATGCTATTGACCTTGACGCCCAGGCAGGCGGCGATGTCGCCGGATCGGCTGGCGCCTGGCCCCAGTTCAGCGATTGCGCGCAAGAAGTTCTTCTCACCGGGTGTCAACCGATCAAAGCGGACGCGGAAGAAATTCTGATCGAGCCGCCGAACGGCAGACTCGGCCGCGGATTGCACCACCGCAAGCTCGATGGGACTGGTTTTGGCGAGATTCCACATCTGATAGCCCCATTCCTGAACGAAATAGGGATACCCCTTGGTCACGCGATAGGTTTCCGCCAGTGCCTCGTTGGTAATCGACACCTCTTCGGCGTGCATGGGTTCGCTGATCGCCTTGCTGGCATCCTGTTCCGACAGTGCGCCGACATCCGGAAAGGCAAACAGGCGCTCCGCATAAGACTTGGACTCCCCAGCGAGGCCAGGAAGAACGGGCAGGCCCGCGCCGAGCAACACCACCGGAGTTGGCGTTGCTGCATGCGGTGCATGGCCATGATGAGGGCGCCGAGCTCCTTCTGGGTCAGGTACTGGATCTCGTCGATCAGGATCGCGACCGCGCTGTTCTTTTCCTTGGCGGCCTCGCCCATCTTGAGC
>JBFGZP010000375.1:0-3288 GCA_041586695.1 Thauera sp. | reverse complement strand
CGCCCCCGGTGGCGCCCTCGATGATGTGCACATAGGCAAGCGGCCAGCGCGCGAGCTGCTCGACGACGTGGGTGAACAAGGGCTGCGGCTCGGTATCGGCAGCATCGTTGGCTGCGGTGACCGGCGAGATGCGGATCGCGGTCCGGCCGGCGCCGATCTCGTCGGCGATCGCCTCCATCACCTCGACCAGCAGGCGGGCGCGGTTCTCGATGCTGCCGCCGTAGGCGTCGGTGCGCCGGTTGCTGCCGGCGCGCAGGAACTGGTCGATCAGGTAGCCGTTGGCGGCATGGAGCTCGACGCCGTCGAAGCCGGCCTCCATCGCCGCGCGGGCCGCGCGCCGAAAGTCGTCGACGATGCCGGGCAGTTCCTCGATGGCGAGCGCACGCGGCGCGGAGGTGGGCACGAAACCGCCCTTGCCAGCGGCGTCGATGACGAAGGTCTTGGCCTTGGCGGTGATCGCCGACGGCGCCACCGGTGCGCCACCGCCCGGCTGCAGCGAGGTGTGCGAAATGCGCCCGACGTGCCACAGCTGGGTGACGATCTTGCCGCCGGCGGCGTGCACCGCCGCGGTGACACGCTTCCAGCCGGCGATCTGCTCCGGCGCATAGAGGCCGGGCACGTCGGCGTAGCCCTGGCCCTGCTGGGTGATGGCGGTCGCCTCGGTGATCAGCAGGCCGGCGCTGGCGCGCTGGGCGTAATAGATGGCGGTCATCGCGGCCGGCACCGCGCCGGGTGCGCGATTGCGTGTCAACGGGGCCATGGCGATGCGGTTGGCAAGGCGGATGTCGCCGGCGGTTATCGGGTCGAACAGGCGGGTCATTGGATGAGTCTCCGGGTCGGATGGAGGGAGAAACGGAATCAGAGTTCGCGGCCGAGCTGACGCAGGAACTCGGCGATGGTTTCGTCGTTGCGCTTGTAGAACACCCACTGGCCGATGCGCCGCGTACTCACCAGGCCGGCGCGCTGCAGCACGGCCAGATGCGTGGAAACGGTCGATTGCGAAAGCCCGCAGCGCTCGAACTTCCCGGCGCAGACGCCGACCTCGAGCGGGTGCTCCTGGTCGGCGAAGTGCTTCTCAGGCTCCTTCAACCATTGCAGGATCTCGCGCCGTACCGGGTGACCGAGCGCCTTGATCACTTCTTCGAGGTCCATCAGGATTCTCCGCGGGGCGAAAACAATATCGAATGTGTTCGAATTATATATCGATTCTTATCGATTCGTTAATCGATACTCTTCGATATTGCTGCGGCGGTTGTTACCGGTGCGCACCCGGCGTCCCGGACCGATTCGCCGCGACACGCGCGACAGGCAGCTGGCGACGGCGGATTGTTGCAATGCAGCAAACAACGTTTAGAATAGGTCTGTCTCGCTGCCGATCCATGTCAGTTGCCTTTCGTCCCACGAGGGAAACAACATGCCAGACCTCAAATCAACGCGCCTGACCATGCGCCTGTCCGATCCGGCGGGCGGCGCCTGGCAACTGCGCGATTTCGACCTCGAGGTAGCCGACGGCACGTCGCTGGCGATTGTTGCGCCACAGCGCGGGCTGGCTTCCGCCTTGCTGCGCGCCCTCATCGTGGACCGCAGCTCCGACACCGGCGGCGTCCTGCTCGACGGCCGCGAACTGGGCGCCGCGGACAGGCGCGTGGTCCTTGCCGGACACAAGCCCCACTACCCCGGATTTCGCAGTGTCGCCGCCTACCTGCGGCGTGCCGTCGAATCGACGAACGGCCGCCGTCTCGGCCGTTCCGAAACCGGGGCATGGGTAACCCACAATCTGCGCCTGGTCGGCATGGAAGACATCGCTTCGCGGCGCGTCGGCACGCTTTCGCGGCACGCGCTGGCACGAGTCGAACTCGCCCGGGCGCTCGTCAGCGATGCACCGGTGATCTGCCTGGACCACCTCTTCGACGGATTCGACCCGGTGCTCGAGCGCCAGTGCGTCGACCTGCTGCTCGAGTTGCAGGCCCGCATTACGCGCACCATGCTGTTCGCCACCGACAACATTGGCCAGGCGATCCTGATGGCCGACCGAATACTATGCCTCGACGTCGAAGACGAGCGCGTGGTCAGTTCGACGCTCGACGTCAAGCTGCTGCGCCCGCGAGCACGGCTCGATCTCGAGCGCAACGAGGAAGCCGGCCGACTGCTCGAAGCGCTGGCTGATCATCTCGGGGGCAGCCCGAAAAAGCCCATCGCCGCCGAGCACCCGGCCGAAGACGAGGACGATGAGGACTCGGTCGTCTTCATGGCGGACTGGGTCGCCTCCCAGCCGGGACGAAGCGCGAAGACGCCGGAGAAGCCGAATATCTCGCTGGGTTTCATGCCGCTGATCGACAGCGCCCCACTCGTAATCGCGCTGGAACAAGGCTTCTTCGAGGCGGCCGGGCTTGAAGTCAAACTGTCGCGCGAATCGTCCTGGAGCAACATCCAGGACAAGGTCTCGCTGGGCTTGCTCGATGGTGCGCAGATGCTGTCCGCCATGCCGCTCGCGGCGGCACTCGATCCGTCTGCAACACCGCTGATTTGCGCCATGGCCCTCGGACGCAATGGCAGCGCGATCACCGTCTCCAGGGAGCTGTGGTCGCGCCTCGAACTGGCGGACGGCATGCCGGTCGATGCGCTCGCCGCCGCCCGCGCGGTCCGCCGCGAAGTGGAGCGCCGTCGCACCGCCCGCCAGCGCCGCCTGATCTTCGCGATGGTTGCGCCGCACTCGAGCCACAACTATCTGCTGCGCTACTGGCTCGCCTGCGGCGGCGTCGATCCGGAACGCGACGTGCAACTCATGGTCGTGCCGCCGCCGCAGATGGTCGGCTACCTGAGCGCGGGCTTGCTCGACGGCTTTTGCGCCGGCGAACCGTGGAACAGCGTGGCGTGCGAGGACGGCCTCGGCAAAGCGCTGATTTCGACCTGGCAGATCTGGAACAACCATCCCGAGAAAGTCCTCGGCGTGACCCGATCCTGGGCGGACGCCCATCCGAACACGCATCTCGCCCTGGTGAAGGCGCTGCTCGACGCCTGCTGGTGGCTCGACAAGCCGGACAACCGGGCCGCGACCTGCGAGATTCTGAGTCATGGCCGCTACGTGAATATTTCGGCCGACCTCCTGATGCGCTCGCTCGGCGCCGGCGACGAGACAGGACGGTTCGATGCACGCCAGTGTTTTCATGCCGGAGGGGCCAATTTTCCCTGGCACTCGCACGCTGCCTGGCTGCTCGCGCAGATGGTGCGCTGGGGCCAGACCCGCATGCCGCGCGACGTGTCGCGCCTGTGCGCGGAAACCTATCG
>JBFGZP010000374.1:0-3293 GCA_041586695.1 Thauera sp. | reverse complement strand
TGCAGGTCTCCGTCTCGGCAGGCCAGAATCACCGCCTCCATGCGATGCAGCGCCGCGATCGGACGCTGAAAGCGCCTCCACGCATGCCAGCTGAATGCCATCGCGACCAGCGGCAGGCCGACCACCGGCGCCGCGAGCCCGTGCAGCGCCGTTTGCCAGACCGCCAGCACGACCGTCAGGAGGACGAACACCAGGCTGTAGATCAGAAACTGGCGATCGAGAAAGGGAGTGCGCGCTCGCACGCGCCTGGAGGTGTCGCTCATGATCGATCCTTCGACTTCACTGCTGGTACAGGCCCAGCACGAACCGGTCGTAAGTAGTCTGCTGCTCGGCAAGCACGCGTTGCAGGTAGGCGACCGAAGCCTCCGGCGCATTGCCCGCCCCCGCCTCACGTTCGACCCGAAGCATGTCCCGATAGAACTGCTCGGCGACACCGATCGCCGCTGCCGGCGCCTTGCGCCGCACCGAGTCATAGCCCACGATTGCCCCCTCGCCGTCGCGGTCGGGCGTGACGTTGGCGAACACCCAGTAGTAGTCGCCATTGGCGGTGATGTTCTTGAGCAGACCGAAGAACTCGCGCTCCGTCCTGAGCGTCTCCCACATCAGCCGATAGATGCCGCGCGGCATGTCGGGATGGCGGATGACATTATGCTGTTTGCCGAGCACGTCGCGCCCAGGATAGTCGGAGATCCGCATGAATGCGCGATTGACGTAGGTGATGCGCCCGAGCAGGTCCGTCTTGGACACGATCATGTCCTTCTCCTGCAGTTGCACTTCCTGTTGCGTCGGCTGAATCCGGTTCTTCAATGTCCGCTCTCGCTTGCAAGTCAACGGGGGGATGGTCGCGAGTCGCCGTCAGCGGGCACCTCTCCCGCACTACCACCCGGATGGTCTGCATGAAGTAACGGCAGAATTCCGCGAAACTTCAGGGTTTCGGCGCCAGCTCTTGCGCGCGAGCGATGACGAACGGATCTCGCAGCAGTCGACGGGTAGTGCCGGGTATCGCATGCACGCGGATCAGACCGGCATGTTCCTTCGCATGGCCGGCGACAAGCGGAGGAAATTCAGCGCTTGGGCGCACTGCGCGAGCGTATGAACTCGAGTTCGGTCTCGAATTGCTTGAGCTTTGCCTGCAACTCGATCAACTCCAGTTCCATCCGGGCGCGCGCAGCCTTTTCGATTTCGAGCTCGAGGCGGCCTTGCTCGGCCTGCGTCAGCAACGCTGCGTTCTCCGCTTCGAGCGCACCGAGGCGTTGCGCCTGGGTTCCACGTGCGATGAAGAGCCAGGTTGCCAAACCAAGCACCGCGATCACAAGCGCGACGAGGGCGAGGATGCGCCCCCGGGAATGGCCGACGCGAAGGCGCGCCTGCAGTCCGCCGGGGGTCGACGATGACTTCGCACGCCGCGCAGCGGTCATGGGCAGATGCCCTCAGAAACTTGCGAGGAACCGTTCCGGGTTGGCGTAGAGCCCGTTCTCGAGCACTTCGAAATGCAGATGGGCGCCGGTGGACCGACCGGTGGAACCGACCGCCGCGATGCGGCTACCGGGCGAGACGACGTCGCCCGACTTGACGAACAGGCGCGAGCAATGCGCATAGCGGGTCACCAGGCCATTGCCGTGATCGATTTCCACCGTGTAGCCGTAATCCTTGCGATAGCCCGCGTGGATCACCCGCCCACCTCCGCTGGCAAGGATCGGCGTACCCGACCGCGCGGGAAAATCGACGCCGCTGTGGAAGGCGGCGCGGCGATTGAAGGGGTCGTCACGGCGGCCGAAGCTCGAGGTCGGCTCCACACCGGGCACCGGGCTGCGGATTGGCTGGGCCATGAGCTTCACGTCGCGCTCGCTGGTTTCCTCGGCCACCGCGCCGAGCGCAGCGTCGAGGCGCGCAAACTCGCGCTCCAGCGCACTCAGGCCCGTCCCGTGGTCATCGAACACCGCCCCGGCGGAGGATGAGACGGGCTCCCCGATGGGAGGAATGAGTGGTCCGCCTGCCGGCGTCGCCGGACGCTTTCCTTCGCCCTCCAGGCGGGGCAGGCTGACCTCGACCTCGCGCTGGCGGGTTTCGAACTCGTCGAGCACGCCGATGCGCCGGGCAAGCGCCAAGGCCTCGCCTTCGAGGCGGGCCAGGCGTCCGGTGAGTTCGCCCACACGGTCGATTAGCACGCGCCCAGCCGATCGCTCGATGCTCGGACCATCCTTAGCATCCACGTCGCTGCGGCCGACGCCGACGCCGACCGAGAAGGCGAAGCCCGCAACGATGAAGATCAGTGCCGAAACTGCCAGCAGCAAGGAACGAAGGCTCAAGGTACGTTCCCCGCTTGCAGGCAACCCCCCGGCCGAGACGATGACGATCGCCATCCGGTCTCTCCAGTTTGATCCGCGCGCCGCTTGCGCGGGCGCAAGCCTGAGGGCGGAAAGCTATTTGGGTGTGTCGGGCCGAGGCGTGCCGCATTGCGGAACAAGCATATTTGGCCACACACAATTAGGTCGGGAGTTTAACACCAGATGCTGCGATCGCAAGCACAAAAGGCGAGCACACCCACTGGCGTGCTCGCCTCGAACCGGAACCATGAGTGTCCGGCGCAGCCTCTACTGCAAGGAAATCAGTGCAGATAACGTGTAGGCAGCGGACGCAAATCGCACAAGTATTTGCCGCCTAGCGCCTGCAGGCGCCCCGCCGCAGCCGGCGAAACATGGCAATCCTCGAAACACAGCCAGCGCGAATTGAAGCTGCCGAGCTCCACACCCAGCAGCCGCAGTTCGGACTCGTCGCCCGCCTGCGCGTAGATCTCGCCGCGGTAGGCGCTGGCGGGGGTGTCGATGACTGGTGATCCGAAGATGAAGTCCATGGCCGGCAAGAAGTTCGGTGGTTCGTATGCGTCGCATGATCCCACTCACGCAGCCAGCATGCCGTGACGAATCGCACACCTCGGCGCATTCGGGTGCGCCGTGTCGCCCGGTCAATCTTGATTCAAATCATGGTGCATGGCCGGCCCAACTCCTAACATCGCCCCAACCTCGGCTTTGCTGCGGTCGTTTCACCAGGTAGCACCCCCCCTTCAACACCCTTATTCGGAAAACGAGACACACGATGAGGAGCACTCCATGAGCGGCATATTCACCAAGGCAATGGCGCGGAACATCTTTTATGGCGGAACGGTGTTCTTCTTCCTCCTGTTCCTGGCGCTGAGCTACGACACCAACCGTGTCCTGCCGACACGCGACAACTCGCAGAACCTCACGCCCGAGGTCATCGCCGGCAAGCACATCTGGGAAACCCGCAACTGT
>JBFGZP010000373.1:0-3295 GCA_041586695.1 Thauera sp. | reverse complement strand
ATCGGCGCCATCATCTGCTTCTTCCTCGCGGTTCCGATCGCGCGCCTGACCTTCGTCCCCTTCAACCTGATCGCGCCGTTCATGATCATGGTCATCTGCTTCGCGGCCTTCCAGGCCCGGCGCGACCTGACCGATCTGCTGGTGCTGTTCGCGGTGGGCATCCTGGGGATCTTCCTGCGCCGCTTCGGCTGGCCGCGCCCGGCCTTCCTGATCGGTTTCGTGCTCTCCGAGCAGGTCGAGAACTACCTCTACCAGGCCCTGCAGTTCTACGGCTGGACCTTCGTGCAACGCCCGGGCGTGCTGATCATCGGTGCGCTGGCCATCGTGTCGATCCTGATGGCGCTGCGCAGCCGGGTCTCCGAGGAAGGTGCGGTGGAGAAGGCCCCGCGCGGCGAGGAGCTGAAGAAGGTGGCGATCGGCGGGACAACCGCGGCCGAGCGGCGCCCGCAGATGATCTTCGCCGGTCTCGTCCTGGCGGCATTCATCTACGGCGTCGTCGATACGTCCTCCCTGTCCTTCCTCGGCTCGGTGTTCCCGTTCTACACCTCGGCGCTGATGGTCGGTTTCACCGGCTACATCCTGATGATGGTGGCCGTGGCCAAGCCGGGCCACTCGGCACACTACGACCAGGAACTGGCCGCCAGGATTCAGGGCAAGGACGATGGCACGACGATCTGGCCCTCGGTCGGGTGGTTCGTGATGCTGTTCGGCCTCACGTCGCTGGTCGGCTTCATCATCGCGATCACGGTGTTCATCATGAGCTTCCTGCTCGCCCGCACGCAGCTCGGCCTCGCCCGCAGCGTGCTCTACACGGCGCTCTGCATCGCGTTCATGTCCACGCTGGGCCACTACCTGACCCTGGATTTTCCCGCAGGGGTGCTGCAGCACTACGTCGAGTTGCCCTGGCCGCTCAAGTGATCCGGCGTCCCGGCCAAGCCCGGCTTCGCGATCACGACAAGCAATCGATTCGGCAGCCGCCCGCCGCCCCCGGTTCCGCGGGCGGCGCGGCGAAGGCCGCAAACATCATCGACTCATAGGAGCAAATCATGAATCTCAAGGAATGGATCGGCCGCTCGGAAGAGGTGTCCGACATTGCCACCGCCACGCCCTACGCTGCGCTGTCCGCGACCTTCGATCGTCCGGCAGAGCGGCCCGCCGCCGGTACGCCCTTGCCCGGACTGTGGCACTGGCTGTACTTCCTGCCGCTTCACCGCCAGTCCGAGATCGGCCCGGACGGCCACGCCAAGCGTGGGGGCTTCCTGCCGCCGGTGCCGCTGCCGCGCCGGATGTGGGCGGGTAGCCAGTTCCAGTTCCACAAGCCGCTGTGCATCGGCGACGCGATGACGCGCACCTCGACCATCCACGACGTCACCGAAAAAAGCGGTCGCACGGGTCCGCTGGTGTTCGTCAAGGTGCGCCACGAGATCCGCCGCGCCGGCGAATCCGACATCGCGCTGACCGAGTTCCACGACATCGTCTACCGCGAAGCGGCCAGGCCGGACGACGTTGCCCCGCCGCCGAAGGCCGCGCCGGCGAGCTCGACCTGGGAGAAGAAGTGGGTGCCCGACGACGTGCTGCTGTTCCGCTACTCGGCGCTCACCTTCAACGGCCACCGCATTCACTACGACCGCAAGTACGTGACCGAGGTCGAGGGCTACCCGGGCCTGGTCGTGCATGGGCCGATGGTCGCGACGATGCTGCTCGACCTGCTGCGCCACCAGCTGCCCGACGCCGAGCTCGCGAGTTACGAGTTCCGCGCCGTGCGGCCGGTGTTCGACATCAACCACTTCTTCGTCTGCGGCGAGCCGCAGCCCGATGGCAAGACCTTCCGCCTGTGGGCGAAGGACCACGAAGGCTGGCTGACGATGGAAGCCACCGCAGTGATCAAGTAAGGAGCATCAGATGAGACCGCTGGAAGGCATTACCGTAGTCACGCTCGAACACGCCATCGCGGCGCCCTTCGCCACCCGCCAGCTCGCCGACCTCGGTGCCCGGGTGATCAAGGTCGAGCGTCCCGGCGTGGGCGATTTCGCCCGCGGCTACGACGAAAGGGTGCGCGGCATCGCCTCGCACTTCGTCTGGATCAACCGCTCGAAAGAGAGCCTGACCCTCGACGTCAAGCACGCGGAGGCGCAGGCCGCGCTGCGGAAGCTGATCCTCGAGGAGGCCGACGTCGTGGTGCAGAACCTCGCACCGGGCGCTGCCGCAAGGCTGGGGCTGTCGTACGCGGAGCTGTCGGCCCTGAAGCCGGAGATCATCGTCTGCGACATCTCGGGCTATGGTGCCGACGGCCCCTACCGCGACAAGAAGGCTTACGACCTGCTGATCCAGAGCGAGTCGGGCTTCCTGTCGGTGACCGGCACTGAAGACGAACCGTGCAAGGCCGGCCCGTCGATCGCCGACATCTCGGCCGGCATGTACGCCTACACCAACATCCTCGCAGCCCTGATGCAGCGCCAGAAGACCGGGCGCGGCCAGCACCTCGACATCTCGATGCTCGAGAGTCTGGTGGAGTGGACCACCTATCCGCTCTACTACGCCTTCGACGGTGCCGCACCGCCGCCGCGCACCGGCGCAAGCCACGCGACCATCTACCCGTACGGCCCGTTCCCGGCGGGCGACGGCAAGACGGTGATGTTCGGGCTTCAGAACGAACGCGAGTGGGCGGCGTTCTGCGACAAGGTCCTGCTCCAGCCCGGGCTGGCGACGGAAGAGCGCTTTTCGAGCAATTCGAAGCGCAGCGCAGGCCGGGTCGAACTGCGCAAGATCATCGTCGATGCCTTTTCCGGCCTCACCGCGGAACAGGCCGTCGAGCGTCTCGACGCGGCGCAGATCGCCAACGCCCAGGTCAACGACATGCATGCGGTCTGGGCGCACCCGCAGCTCAAGGCGCGCAAGCGCTGGCGCGAGGTCGGCACCTCGGTCGGCACGGTGCCCGCGCTGCTGCCGCCCGGTTCATGGGAAGAGGGCGACCCGCGCATGGATCCGGTGCCGGCGCTGGGCGAGCACAGCGCGGCGATCCTGGCCGAACTGGGCTATGAAGCCGAGCGCATCGCCGAGCTCAAGCGCGACGGCGTGATCTGAACGCATCGTCAGGAGAGCGACAATGAAGATGCCGATCACCTATCTGTTCGTGCCGGGCAACCGGCCCGAGCGCTTCGACAAGGCGCTCACAGCCGGCGCCGGCGCGATCGTGCTCGACCTCGAGGACGCGGTGGCAGCGGCGGACAAGGGCCGCGCGCGCGACGCGATCGCGGACTGGTTTCCGGCTCACGCCGACGCCTCGGGCCGGGTT
>JBFGZP010000372.1:0-3306 GCA_041586695.1 Thauera sp. | reverse complement strand
CTGCATCCCGTATTCGATCTGCCTGGCAACCGCCGCCTTGCAGGTCTGGTCGAGCAGCGTGTTGTCGTAGGTCGGCATCACCAGGAGTGGCATCAGATACTCGAACATCGAGCCGCTCCAGGACAGGAGGGCCGGTTCTCCTCCCGTTCCGGTAAGCAGGCGCCCCAGGGCGAACCAGCTCTCCTGCGGCACCTGGCCCTGCGCAATGGCGACGAAGTTGCACAAGCGTGCTTCGGAGGCCAGCAGGTCGTAGTAGCTCGAGTCCGCGCGGCCCTCAGCCACGTTGTAGCCGATTCGCAGCAGGTGGCTGGTCTTGTCGAACAGGAAGTCATACTCCATGCGTGCGAACTCGGAGGACTGACGTGACAAGGAGTCGATGGAGGCCATCCTGCCTCTGGCACGCGCGCTCCCTTCCCTGATGTGCTGCCCCAGCTCGGTGAGCCAGGCGCGCTGCGCCGGGGTCGTGTCTTCGTCGAGCCGGCGTGCGATGCCCGCGCAGAGCTCGGCGTCCAGCATCGCCAGACCGCGCAGGGTCGGGATGCCGACCCTGTCGGCGAGCCCGGTCATGTAAGCCTCGAGACCGCCTGGTGCGGCCGGCAGCAACAGCCACGGGGCGAGGAAGCCCAGTTCGTCCACCGCCACGCGGCATTGGCGCGCAAGCGCTTGTGCCCAGAATTCCGCTTCGTGCTTGTTCGCTTCGTGCTCAGGCGCAGTGTCTTCGCGGCGTTCGAGCCCCGCCGCGGCCTGGGTGGAGAGCTCGGCAGCGCCGGTGGCCAGGCGGACGAGCACCGAGTGCGCGGCTACGAGGGTGGCCGGAGGGGCCACGGCTACGGACTCGAGATCCTTCCGCAAAGACGCCACCGGCCCTGCAATCGAACCGGTCGCCAGAAGTCCGAGCGTGTCACTCACGCCCTCGAATACGCGCGCCGGCAGCACGAGGTCGTCTGCAAGCGCGATCAGACCCGCACGCAAGGTCAGCAGATGGCCAGCGAGGTTCCCGCTGTCAACGGTGGACACGTACAGCGGCTGCAGCGGCTGCAGCGTGTGCGTGTCGTACCAGTTGTAGAAGTGCCCGCGGTGCCGCTCGAGCCGGTCCATCGTGCGCAGGGTGTTGGCCGTGCGCTCCACGACCTGCCCAACCGGAATGTATCCGAAGTCGTAGGCTGACAGATTTGCCAGCAGGGCCAGCCCGATGTTCGTCGGCGATGTGCGATGCGCGACAGCGGCCTCTCGATACTCCTGAAAGTTGTCGGGTGGAAGCCAATTGTCCTCCGGGCCGACGAATTGGTCGAAGAACGCCCAGGTGCGACGCGAAAGCGCGCGCAGAAACAATGTCTGCTCGACCGTCAGGGTCACTTTGCGGCGGGTGAGCGGGCGGCTTATCCACCACGCGATGGCGGGTGCGGCGATCCACAAGAGCAGTATCGGCGCCGCCAGCGCCAACGCCGCCGGGTTCGCTGTGGCCAGATGGAAGCTCACCGCAGTCGCGATCACCGGGCCTATCCACATCGACCGGAACGCGTCGCCCAAGCCACTGCGGCCCCGCCTGGCGAGCTCGCGGTCGACCTCGCTCGACGGCTTCCATTCGAGCAATCGCCTGCGCGTGACAAGCATCCGCCAGCCTGTGCGCACAGCCGCATCCAGACTGAAGAACGCCTCGTAAGGAAGACAGCCGAGCTCGAACGCCAGCTGCATGAACGATCGGGAAGTCGAGCGTGCGACGGCTGCCAGGTGCTGCCTCGGCAAGACTTCCTTCGGCTTGCGGAACAGCTCCAGCGTCGAGGCGCACAAGGCCGGAATCAGCATGATGCCGATCACCGCCAGGGTCCACTGCCACGTCGATGACAGGACCACCCACCCGAACAGCAACAGCAGCATCAGGGCCGCGGGGACGAGACTGCGCCGGAGGTTGTCGAACAGCTTCCACAACGACAGCCCGGAGAGCGGATTTCTCTGATCGTGCCCGCCCGCGGCGGGAACGCGCGGCAGCAGCCAGCCCGCAAGTTGCCAATCGCCGCGAATCCAGCGCGAGCGGCGGCTCACATCAGCGCTGTAGCGGGCCGGGAAGTCCTCGTACAGGAGCACATCACTCAACAGCCCCGCCCGCGCGTAACAGCCCTCGAGCAGGTCATGGCTGAGAATCCGGTTTTCGGGGAAGCGCCCACCAAGCGATTGTTCGAACGCATCGACATCGTAGATCCCCTTGCCGTTGAACGAGCCTTCGCCGAACAGGTCCTGATAGACATCCGAAACGGCGCGCGTATACGGGTCGATACCGGGTTCCCCGCCATACATTCGCGCATAGCGTGAACGGTTCGTCCCCGGCAGGCTTGCCGCCACCCTCGGTTGCAGGATGCCGTAGCCCTGAACGACACGCCGCTTCGCTTCGTCGTAGCGGGGGCGATTCAGCGGGTGTGCCATGGCGCCGACAAATTGCCGCGCCGCATCGCGCGGCAACTGCGTATCGGTGTCGAGGGTAATGACGTACTTCACGTCGGACAGGGCCGCCGTGTCACCGACGACGACCGAAAAGCCGTTCCTGCCGCCATCGTGCTCGCCGCTACGTTCACCACCACGCAGCAGCGCGTTCAAATCCGCAAGCTTGCCGCGCTTGCGCTCGTAACCCATCCAGATCTGTTCCTGCGGGTTCCATCGCCGCGGGCGATGAAAGAGGTAGAAGATGTCCCCCCTGGTGCCGCCCCGGCCGCTGCCGAACTTCTTGTTAAGTTCCTCTATCCTCGTCCGCGCGAGCTGCACCAGAGGCCCGTCCTCGGGGAGGGATTCCTCGCCGGCGTCGAGCAAATCGGTCAACAGGCCGAAATGGAGTCGTTCATCCCGATTGGCAAGAAACCTGACTTCCAGTCCCTCGACCAGATCCTCGACCCCCGAAACGCTCGTGAGCATGCTCGGAACCACCACCAGCGTCCGCGACTGCGGCGGGACGCCTTTGGCGAAGTCCATTCTGGGCAGCACATGCGGCGTCGCAAACAGCGTGACCAGCCAGTTCACCAGCGCCACGGCCAACTGACTCGCGGCCAGCAGCGACAGGACACCGATCGGCCCAAGCACCCAAGCTGGTATGCCGACGGCCGCGCGATCTGCCTGAAGCTGCACCAGCAGAATCGCGCTAATGAACGTCGAGACCAAGGCGATCGCACCGAGATACAGAAGCACTGGAAACCGGCCTGCCGTTCTGCGCAAGACTTCGGTGGCCGGGAGCCGGACTTCCGCCGCCCGCTCGAGTTGCGGCAAGCCCTTGTCGATCAGATAGAAGCCGACGTGCCCCGCACGATCACCGCTCACCGT
>JBFGZP010000371.1:0-3307 GCA_041586695.1 Thauera sp. | reverse complement strand
GTCGAGCAACGTGTGCAGCGGCCTGAAGATGCGCAGGATCGCGGCCGGGATGCCCGGATTCACCATGTAGAACAGGAAGGCCATCGCGACGCCGCCCATCGCAAGGAAGAAGGGCAGCGTGGTGAAGCCGTGCAGGGCCATTGCTGCAGCACCGTGGAACACTTCCTTGAACTCGGCCATGGCCGGGTGAATGTCGTCGACGATGTGGATCGCGTCCTTGAACCAGCCACCGATCAGCATCGGCTCGATGGTGAAGAAACCGACCAGCACCGAGGGAATCGCCAGCAGGATCAATGGTACGGTCACCACCCAGGGCGACTCGTGGGGCTTTTGCCCCGGCGCCAGACCGTGGTGGTGATCGCCGGAAGGCTCCTCGTCGTCGTGGTCGCCATGATGATCGTGATGACCCTTGCCGAAGCGCTCCTCGCCGTGGAAGACGAGGAAGTACATGCGGAAGGAGTAGAAGGCGGTGATGAACACGCCGAACAGCACGCAGAACAGCGCGTAGCCCGCCCCTGGAATCGTCGACGCATGCACCGCCTCGATGATCGAATCCTTGGAATAGAAGCCGGCGAAGAAGGGGAAGCCGATCAGGGCCAGCGAGCCCAGCAACGACGTGATCCAGGTGACCGGCATGTACTTGCGCAGGCCGCCCATGTTGCGCATGTCCTGATCGTGGTGCATGCCGATGATCACCGAGCCCGCACCGAGGAAGAGCAGCGCCTTGAAGAAGGCGTGCGTCATCAGGTGGAACACCGCCGCCGAATAGGCCGACACGCCGAGCGCGACCGTCATGTAGCCGAGCTGCGACAGCGTCGAGTAGGCGACGACCCGCTTGATGTCGTTCTGGACGATGCCGAGAAAGCCCATGAACAGCGCCGTGGTCGCGCCGATGACGAGGACGAAGGAGAGCGCCGCGTCGGACAGTTCGAACAGCGGCGACATGCGCGCCACCATGAAGATGCCCGCCGTCACCATGGTGGCGGCGTGGATCAGCGCGGAGATCGGGGTCGGGCCTTCCATCGAATCGGGCAGCCACACGTGCAGCGGCACCTGCGCCGACTTGCCCATGGCGCCGATGAACAGGCAGATGCAGATCGCGGTGATCAGCGGCCAGCCGGTGACCGCCATGTCTTGCGCGGCGAGGTCGCCCGCCTGGGCGAAGACCTCCGCGTAGTTCAGGCTGCCGGTGTAGGCGACGATCAGGCCGATGCCGAGCAGGAAGCCGAAGTCACCGACCCGGTTCACCAGGAAGGCCTTCAGGTTTGCGTAGATCGCCGTCGGGCGGTCGTACCAGAAGCCGATGAGCAGATACGAGACCAGGCCGACCGCTTCCCAGCCGAAGAACAGCTGCAGGAAATTGTTCGACATCACCAGCATCAGCATCGAGAAGGTGAACAGCGAGATGTAGCTGAAGAAGCGCTGGTAACCCGGGTCCTCGGACATGTAGCCGATGGTGTAGATATGCACCATGAGGGACACGAAGGTGACCACCAGCATCATCATCACGGTCAGCGAGTCGATCAGGAAGCCGACTTCGAAGGTGATCCCGCCCGCAACCATCCAGGTGTAGATCGTGCCGTCGAAGGTGTTGCCGGCCTGCACGTCCTGGTACACCACCAGCGAGGCGACCAGCGCGACGGCGACACCCAGGATGGTGACGACGTGTGCGCCGCTGCGGCCGATGGTCTTGCCGAACAGCCCGGCCAGGATGGCGCCGGCGAGCGGCGCCAGGGGCACGAGGAGATAGAGAGTTTGCATGTCCGTCATGGTGACGCTTCCTTAACCCTTGAGGCTGTCCAGATCATCCACATGAATCGTCCGCATGTTCCGGAACATGACGATCAGGATCGCCAGGCCGATCGCGGACTCGGCCGCCGCCACGGTGAGGATGAAGAAAACGAATACCTGCCCGGCGATGTCACCCAGGTAGTGCGAGAAGGCGATGAAGTTCAGGTTCACCGCGAGCAGCATCAGCTCGATGGCCATCAGCAGCACGATCAGGTTCTTCCGGTTGAGGAAGATCCCGACCACGCTGATCGCGAACAGAATCGCGCCCAGAATGAGATAGTGGGAAAGCGAAAGCATCTATGACTCCCTGATCGCGCCGGCTTCATGCCAGCGCGTTTCTTGTTCGCGCCGTGTTCAGTCTTTCTTTTCCGTCTGCATCTTCACCAGCTCGACGCGACCTTCGCGCCTGACGGCGACCTGCTCGGAGGGGTCGATGTACTTGATCCCCTTGCGCTTGCGCAGCGTCAGCGTCACCGCCGCAACCATCGCCACCAGCAGCACCAGCGAGGCAAGCTCGAACGGATAGACGTAGTCGGTGTAGAGCACGCGGCCGAGTTCGCGCGTGTTGCTGAATCCTTCCTGCGGCGAGGGCGGCACCGGCATCGCATCGAGACCGAAGTAGCGCCCGCCGAGCACCATGATCATCTCGACCAGCATCAGGATCCCGACCAGCGCACCCACCGGCAGGTAGCTCCAGAAACCCTGGCGGATGCGATCGAGGTTGATGTCGAGCATCATCACCACGAACAGGAACAACACCATCACTGCGCCGACGTACACCATCACCAGGGCGATGGCGAGGAACTCGGCGTGCAGCAGCAGCCATATTCCGCCGGCGTTGAAGAAGGTCAGCACCAGGAACAGCGCCGCGTGCACCGGATTGCGGGCGGTGATCACCCGCAGGGCCGCCAGCACCATGACCACGGCCAGCAGATAGAAAACGAAGGTCTTGAATTCCATGTTCTGTGTTCGCGGCGCCGCAGCGCCCTCCCCTTAGCGGTACGGTGCGTCCTGCTCGCGGTCAGCGGCGATCTGCGCTTCGTAGCGATCGCCCACCGCGAGCAGCATCTGCTTGGTGTAGTAGAGGTCGCCGCGCTTCTCACCGTGATACTCGAGCACGCGGGTTTCGACAATCGCGTCGACCGGGCACGCTTCCTCGCAGAAACCGCAGAAGATGCACTTGGTCAGATCGATGTCGTAGCGCGTCGTGCGGCGCGAGCCGTCGTCACGCTGTTCCGATTCGATGGTGATCGCCAGCGCCGGGCAGACCGCCTCGCACAGCTTGCAGGCGATGCAGCGCTCTTCGCCGTTCGGATAGCGTCGCAGCGCATGCAGCCCGCGAAAACGGTTGCTCTGCGGCGTCTTCTCTTCCGGAAACTGCACGGTGATCTTGCGCTGGAAGAAATGTCTCCCGGTCAGGGCCATGCCCTTTACCAGTTCCTTGAGGAACAGGCTACCGATGAAATCCTTGGCACCCATGGTCAAAACCTCACTTCCAGATCGACAGCGGCGACAT
>JBFGZP010000370.1:0-3328 GCA_041586695.1 Thauera sp. | reverse complement strand
GAAGCCGGCCGCACCCAGAGCTTCGGCAAGCGCCTTGACCAAGGCCGCAAGCGCTGCCGGCATCGTGGCGGGCGCCAGCCAGACGATGCGATTCCTCTGCCAGCTGCCGCTGCGATCGAGCACCAGGTCGAAGGCCTCGCCCTTGAGGCGGGCGGCCAGGCGATTCAGCACCTCGATACGGGTCGCGGGCACGTCGCCGAGAAAGGCAAGCGTCAGGTGCAGCGTATCGCGCCGCATGACGCGGCCGCCACAGCGCGCGTGAAGGTGGCGGCCGCGGCCGTGCAGCGCAGTCGCTGTCACGGCATCCGGCCACAAGGCAAAGAACACCCTGATGCGCGCCTCTTCCCGTTGCGCCTCTTCCCGTTGCGCCGGTTCAGCGTCAGACATCGGCCGAGCGGGCCAGCAGTGCCACCACCTGCGCGGCGATGCCTTCCCCGCGGCCGGTGAAGCCCAGTTTTTCGGTCGTCTTGCCCTTGATGTTGATTGCCGCGGCGTCCATGCAGAGATCGGCGGCGATGTTGGCCACCATGGCGGGCGCGTGGGGAAGGATCTTCGGCGCCTTGCAGATCACCGTGGCGTCGATGTTCACCACCTGCCAGCCCGCTGCGCGAATCCGCGACCAGGCCTCGCGCAGCAGCGCGCGGCTGTCGGCGCCGGCGTGGCTTGCGTCCGTGTCGGGGAACAGCCGGCCGATGTCGCCCAGCGCCGCCGCGCCGAGTAGCGCGTCGGTGAGCGCGTGCAGGAGGACATCCGCGTCCGAGTGACCGAGCAGGCCGCGGTCGAACGGGATGCGCACGCCGCCGATGATCAACGGTCGGCCGGCGACCAGCGCATGGACGTCGAAACCCTGACCGATGCGAAAATCGACACTCATCCTGGTATGCCCTCGCGGTTGTTGAGGATCCACTCGGCCAGATGCAGGTCCAGCGGGTAGGTGACCTTCAGGTTGGTGGCGTCGCCCTGCACCAGTCGCGGCCGCAGGCCGGCCGCCTCGATGGCGCTCGCTTCGTCGGTGACCTCACTCCCCGCTTCGAGCGCACGCCGCAACATGACGAAGCGGAACATCTGTGGCGTTTGTGCCTGCCACAAGCTGTCGCGCGCGACAGTGACGGCGACCCGGCGGTCTTCGTCCGCACGCTTGAGCGTGTCCGCCACCGGAACCGCGAGGAGCCCGCCGACCTCGTCGTTGGCGAGTTCGCGGACGAGTCGGTCGATGTGCCAGGGCGCCAGGCAAGGCCGTGCCGCATCGTGCACAAGCACCCAGTCGCTGGCGGCTGCCTCGTTGGCGATGGCGCGCAGACCGCCCAGCACGCTGTCCGCCCGGGTGGCGCCACCGCAGAACAAGGGCACCAGCTTGGGCCCCAGCGGCGCCCAGTCGTACCGTCCCCAATCCTCATCGTCGATCGACAGCACGACGAATACCGTGTCGATCTCGGGCGCGGCGCACAGGACCGACAGGGCATGATGAATCAGCGGCTTGCCGAGCAGCGGCAGGTATTGCTTGGGCCGCGTCGCACCCATGCGCGAACCCGTCCCGGCCGCGGGAACAATGGCGAAGTGGCGCGGACGAATGCTCTGCATGCCGCGCATTCTAGCGCGTGCGTGGCGCCCCGCCAGTGGCCTCGTTCGGCAGGTTCGGCGCGGAACACGGGCCCGACGACTATAATTTCTGCGTCGGCGCTTGGCGGCGACCCTGGGCGTCACCATAGGCGTTTTCACGGCATACAGAAATTCGCATCGCCCACTTCAACTGCACGCAGGATTCATCATGGTCTCGCTTTCCATTCGTCCGCCCGCCGTCGCCGGTCAGTTCTATCCGCAGGACGACCGCGTACTGCGTACCCAGGTCGCCGAAATGCTCTCGACGGCCGTGCCCCTCGAGGTGGTCCCGGCGCCGAAGGCGATCATCGTGCCGCACGCCGGCTACATCTATTCGGGCCCGGTGGCGGCCAGCGCCTATGCCGCGCTGGCGCCGCTCAGAAGCAGCGTTCGCCGCGTGATCCTGCTTGGCCCCACACACCGCATGGCAGTGCCCGGCTTCGCCCTGCCGGCGGCACAGGCCTTCATGACGCCGCTCGGCGCCGTCGCCGTCAGCCGGCCCGACTGGCTGGCGCTGCAGGAGCGCGACGACGTCATCGTGGATGACCGTCCGCACGCGCTGGAGCACAGCCTCGAGGTGCAGCTGCCCTTCCTGCAGATGGTGCTCGAGGGTTTCGAAGTGCTTCCCCTGCTGGTCGGCGACGCAAGCGACGAGGCGGTCGCCGAAGTGCTGGAGAGCCTGTGGGGCGGACCGGAAACCCTCATCGTGATCAGTTCCGACCTGTCGCACTACCATCCCTATCAGCACGCCAAACGCTGCGACCGCGCCACCGTCGATCAGGTGCTCGCCCTCAAGGCCGGCCTGGACCACGGCCAGGCCTGCGGTGCGACCCCGGTAAACGGTCTGTTGCTCGCCGCACGTGCCCACCTGCTCCACCCTCACCTGCTGGACCTGCGCAATTCCGGCGACACCGCCGGCGACCGCGCGAGTGTGGTCGGCTATACCAGCATTGCCTTCTGCGATCCCGGAACCGATACCAATGCCAGACACTGACCTCGCCCGCCCCGGACTCGGCCCCGTGCTGCTGCGCCTCGCCCGGGAAGCGATCGCGCACCAGCTCGCACTCTGCCCTCCGCCGGAGCTACCCGATGACGCACGGCTGCAGGCGCGCGGAGCCTGCTTCGTCACCCTGACGCTCGACGGCGAGTTGCGCGGTTGCATGGGAAGCCTGCGGCGCACGCGGGCGCTCGGCAGCGACGTCATCGAGAATGCGATCGCAGCCGCGACCCGCGACCCGCGCTTTCCGCCGCTCACCGCGCGCGAGTTCCAGACCGTGAAGATCGGGCTGTCCGTGCTGTCCGAACCCGACTTCATCGACTTTGCCGACGAAGCCGACCTGCTGCGCCAGCTGCGCCCGCACGAAGACGGCCTCATCCTGTTCGCCGGCTGTCGCAACGCCACCTTCCTTCCCCAGGTATGGGAGCAACTGCCGGAACCACGGCTGTTTCTGGCTGCCTTAAAGCAGAAGGCCGGACTGCCGACAGAGAAGCCGGTAGATGGTCTGATGGCTGCCCGCTATACGGTGGAAAAGTGGGAGGAGCCCGAACAGGAGATCTGATGAACCAATTGGCCAATCACCCCGGCCGCTACTGGCACGCGCTCGACGACGGGCGCATCCAGTGCGATCTTTGCCCGCGTTACTGCAAGCTGCACCCGGACCAGCGGGGCGCCTGCTTCGTGCGCATGCACGAGGGCAATGGCATCGTGCTGACCACCTATGGGCGCAGT
>JBFGZP010000369.1:0-3337 GCA_041586695.1 Thauera sp. | reverse complement strand
GGCCTTCCGGCCCAAGAGCGCGATCCGGCCGAAGCAGGCCTGAGGCGCGCCTTGGACGCCTTTCCCCGTATCAGCTGGACCGAGCACGGCGAGGCGCAGGCCGCACGCTGGCGCTCGGAGAGCGGCGCGCCGGCGCCGCTACGCGTCATCGTCGCCGACGACACCCTGAACGCCGACGCTGCCTGGCGCCTGGCGTGCGAGGGCACGGCGCTGCTGTGGCGCGGCGACTTCCACAACGCCCGCCAGCTGCTGCAGGCGATGGCGCGCCGCGCCGCGCGCAAGCGGCGCAAGCCCGGCGCAAAGCCCCTGTCCGCCACCGAGGCCTTCCACCTGCATCGCCAGGCGCAGGCTCAGCGCGCGCGCAGTCTGGGCATGCTGCTGCTGCCCTTCGATGCCGACTGCAGCATCCCGCTGCGCCGCGCGCCCGACGTGCGCGAGGCCTGCATCGAGGCCTACGGTCCGGTCGCCGAGCCCTTCGTGGCCTCGCTGCGCGAGCTGCAGGGGCTCATCGGCGCGCATGAGTGGCGCCGGAAGGGGGTGATGGTCCCCGCGCTCGGCGAGGCCATCCACCCGTATTACGGCGTGTTCTCGCCGCTGCGTGGCGAATACCTCGACCTGGTGAGCCGGGCGCCGCTTCCCTCGACCCGGCTGGCCTTCGACATCGGCACCGGCACCGGGGTGCTGGCCGCCATGCTGGCGCGCCGCGGCGTGGAACGCATCGTAGCCACCGACCAGGACGCGCGCGCGATCGCCTGCGCGGGCGACAACATCGCCCGCCTCGGCCTGCAGGATCGCGTCGACATCGTGCACGCCGACCTCTTTCCTGCCGGCCGGGCGTCGCTCGTCGTATGCAATCCGCCCTGGCTGCCGGCGCGGCCGAGCTCGCCGCTCGAGGCGGCGGTCTACGATCCCGACAGCCGCATGCTGCGAGGTTTTCTGGACGGCCTGGCGGCGCACCTCGAGCCGGACGGCGAGGGCTGGCTGGTGTTGTCGGACCTGGCCGAGCATCTCGGCCTGCGCTCGCGCGACGAACTGCTGGGCTGGATCGAGGCGGCCGGGCTGGAGGTCGTCGCGCGTTCCGACATCCGCCCCCGTCACCCCAAGGCCGGCGACGAAACCGACCCGCTGCATGCGGCACGTGCGGCGGAGCTGACCTCGCTGTGGCGGCTGGCGGCCGCGACGCCGTCCTAAGGCGGCCTTCAGGCCGCCAGCGGCGCTCGGCAGCTTCGTTCCCGGCAGGCGGTCGGCCGAAGCCGACCCCAAGGCTCGTACCGCCGGACTCGGGCGCGGCGCCGCATCATTTCGGCACGATGCGGATCACCGGGTGCTTGAGGTGCCGGGCGGGCGGGGGTGTCGCGAGCTGCCGCCGACGCTCGAGTTCGCGCCACCAGGCGCGCATGCCGAGCAGGGCCGCAAGAACCAGCCCATAGACGAGGGGTTCGAGCACGTCGGCCTTCACCAGCCACCAGAAATGCATCACGCCCAGAATGGCGATGCCGTAGACCGAGCGGTGCAGCGCCTGCCACTTGCGCCCGCCCATCCTGCGGATGGCGAAGCGGTTCGAGGTCAGCGCCAGCGGCGTCATCAGCACCAGGGCAGCGAAGCCGACGGTGATGAAGGGGCGCTCGAGGATGTCGTGGGTGATCGCGGCCCAGTCGAAGAACTGGTCGAGCCACAGCCAGGTCATGAAATGCGCCACGCCGTAGGCGAAGGCGAACAGGCCGAGCATGCGGCGCAGCCGCAACAGCCAGTGCAGGCCGGAGAGCCGGCGCAGCGGCGTGACCGCGAGGGTGATCAGCAGGAAGCGCAGCGTCCACTCGCCGCCCGCGCGCGACAGGAACTCGATCGGGTTGGCGCCGAGTGCGTCGTTCTGCCAGCCGATCGCCAAGTCGATCGCCGGCAGCAGGCACAGCAGGAAGACCGCCACCTTGATGACGGCGAGCTGGGGTGCAGAAGGATTGCGCAGCAATTGCAGCATGGTCGATGGGGCTCAGTAGTTCTTTTGCAGGTCCATGCCCTGGTACAGGCTTGCGACCTGCTCGGCGTAGCCGTTGAACATCAGCGTCGGCTGCTTGCGAAAGTTGCCGATGCGGCGCTCGCTGGCCTGGCTCCAGCGCGGGTGGTCGACTTCAGGATTGACGTTGGAATAGAAGCCGTACTCCTGCGGCCCGGCCTTGTTCCACGCGGTGGCCGGCTGCTTCTCGGTGAGGCGGATGGTGACGATCGACTTCGCGCTCTTGAAGCCGTACTTCCATGGCACCACCAGCCGCACCGGGGCGCCATTCTGATTCGGCAGCACCTCGCCGTACAGCCCCACGGCGAGAATGGTCAGCGGGTGCAGGGCCTCGTCCAGGCGCAGGCCCTCCGTATACGGCCAGTCCAGGATCGGGCGCTGCATCATGATCTTCGGATCGTAGTGGGTCACGAACTCGACGAATTTGGCACTGCCCAGCGGCTCGACCTCCTTGAGCAGCGCCGCGAGCGGGAAGCCCACCCAGGGCACGACCATGGACCAGGCCTCGACGCAGCGCAGGCGGTAGATGCGTTCCTCGAGCGGGGCGAGCTTGAGCAGGTCGTCGAAGTCGAAGGTGCGCGGCCTGGCCGCCAGGCCCTCGACGCGCACCGTCCACGGCCGCACCGACAATTTGGCCGCGTTGCGCACCGGGTCCTCCTTGTCCGTGCCGAACTCGTAGTAGTTGTTGTAGGAGGTGACCGACTTGTAGGGCGTTTGGGCCTCGCTCGTGCTGAAGGGTGAATCGACGAGCGGCCCGAGCTTTGCCGCGGCCGCCCGCGCCTGGCCGGGCAGTCCGTGCCAGAGCGCGGCGCCGGCGGCGAGGCCGAGGCCCGCGTTGACGAGGAAGCGACGGCGATCTTCGAAGACCGCGCGCGGGGTGATCTCGGAGGCGACGAGATCGGAGGGGCGCTTGATCAGCATGGTTGTTTCCTGTCGGGTGATGAGCTTCTGTCGGGCAGGCGGGCGCAAACTTACAGCGCAAGCCGGGCGCCCGCCATGCCCGCGTTCAGACGCTTGCAGGCGCGATCGGTTCAGGGCACCAGCAGGCGATGGATCGCGTCGGCCACCGCCAGCAGGGCTTCGCGCTCGAGCGTGTCCTGCACCAGGTCGTCGGTGCGGGTGGCGTCTCCCGCCGACGATCGAAAAAACCTCTCCGCGCCATTGCCGCAGCGCAGCGACGACTTCGGCTAGAATCGGAGCGATCCCTCCTTCACCCGCAGCTTATCGCCATGACCGCCTCAATGAAGATCCACATCGACGACGTCCGCATCCAGGAGATCAAGGAACTCATTCCGCCCGCCCACGTGCTGCGCGAGTTCCCTG
>JBFGZP010000368.1:0-3344 GCA_041586695.1 Thauera sp. | reverse complement strand
GCAAGTCCTCGGCAATTTTCAGGGCCCGAAGGATATACGCCTTGTCTCCAGTTACTTCGCTCAACTTGACGTAGCCGAAGATCAGGTCTCGCTGCCACTCGATGTTGGCCGGGTCGCGCGCGATGAGCGCTTCGGCGATCGACAGGCTCTTAAGGTAAGCAGCCAGCGCCCCCGGCCCGTCGCCCTGCCCCAACAGCACATCGCCGATATTATTGTGGCTCGCCGACAGGTCGCGCTGCCACTCGGTGTTGGCCGGATCGCGCGCAATGAGCGCCTCGAAGATCGGCAGGCTCTTACGGTAGGCCTCCAGCGCCCCCGGCCCGTCGCCCTGCGCCAACAGCAAGCGGCCGATCCTGTCGTGGCTCACCGACAGGCCGCGCTGCCACCCAGTGTTGGTCGGGTCGCGGGCGATCAGGGCCTCGCGGATCGCCAGGCTCTTGCGGTACGCGTCCCGCGCCCCCGGCCCGTCACCCTGCGCCATCAGCACGTCGCCGATTCTTACTTGGCTCACCGCCAGGTCGCTCTGCCACCCAGTGTTGGTCGGGTCGCGCGATGTGAGCGCTTCGGCGATCGCCAGGCTCTTGCGGTAAGCCGCCAGCGCCCCCGGCCCGTCGCCCTGCGCCAACAGCACATCGCCGATATTAGTGTGGCTCACCGACAGGTCGCGCTGCCACCCGGTGTTGACCTGGTCGCGCGCGGTGAGCGCCTCGGCGATCGCCAGGCTCTTGCGGTAAGCCGCCAGCGCCGCCGGTCCGTCGCCCTGGGCCACCAGCACGTGGCCGATCCTTTCGTGGCTGACCGACAGGTCGCGCTGCCACACTTTGTTGGCCGGGTCACGCGCAGCCAGCGCCTCGCGGATCGACAAGCTCTTACGGTACGCTGCCAGCGCCCCCGGGCCGTCGCCCTGCGCCACCAGCACGTCACCGATACTGATGTGGCTCTTCGACAGGGCGCGCTGCCACTCGGTGTTGGCCGGATCGCTCGCGGCCAGCACCTCGCGAACCGACTGGCTTTTTTGGTGTGCAGCCAGCGCCCCCGGCGCATCGCCCTGCGCCAACAGCACGTTGCCGATCTTCTCGTGACTCGCTGACAGGTCGTGCTGCCACATCTTGTTGTCCAGGTCGCGCGCGGCCAGCGCGTCGGCGATCGACAGGCCCTTGCGGTACGCGGCCAGCGCCCCCGGCCCGTCGCCCTGCCCCAACAGCACGTCGCCGATCCTTTCGTGGCTCACCGACAGGTTGCGCTGCCACTCGGGGTTGGCCGGGTCGCGCGCGGCCAGCGCCTCGAAGACCTCATGGCTCTTGCGGTACGCAGCCAGCGCCCCCGGTCCGTCGCCCTGGGCCACCAGCACGTCGCCGATCCTCATGTGGCTCGCCGACAGGTCGCGCTGCCACTCGGTGTTGGCCGGACTGCGCGCAATGAGCGCCTCGACGATCGCCAGGCTCTTACGGTAGGCCGCCAGCGCCCCCGGACCGTCGCCCTGCGCCAACAGCACGTCGCCGATCCTGGTGCGGCTCACCGACAGGTCGCGCTGCCACTCGGTGTTGGCCGGGTCGCGCGCGGCCAACGCCTCGAAGATCTCGTGGCTCTTGCGGTACGCAGCCAGCGCCCGCGGACCGTCGCCCTGGGCCACCAGCACGTTGCCGATCCTTTCGTGGCTCACCGACAGGTCGCGCTGCCACCCGGTGTTGGCCGGATCCTGCCTGATCAGCCGTTGCGCAAGGCTATGGGCCTCCTCGTAGTCTCGCCGGGCGTCACTCAGGGAAGCGTAGATGCGCCCCTCATCGCCTTGGCCAACAAGGAACCAGAACGCCGCCCGAAGGCCCTCGGGCCAATCCGGTTCGACCTCGAGAATCTCGGCATACAGGGCGCGAGCGTCTGCTGGCTGCCCCTTTGCGTCGTACAGCGCCGCCGTGCGCAACAGCGGTTTGAGTTCGTTTTGGTTGCGCTCACGGGCCGCAGCGGCGCGCGCACGCACCCCCTGGAGGATGGAGGAGCGCTGCGACGCGACGTAAGCGATCGCCTCGTCGACCCCTTGGTCGGCCAGGATGCGGGTCATCTCCTGGAAGACGCTGGTGGCGGTTCCGCGCCCCTCGATTTCGGCAAAGGAGGTGGCCAGATCCTCTATCCGCAGCAGGCGGGCTTCGTGCGCTGCGCCGGCCGCTTCGCGCGCGCGCTGACGCTCCCGCCAATCGCTCGCCGACTCAGCCCGCGCCACCTCGCGGGCATGCGTTTCCTCTGCGGTCTTGCGCAGGTGAGCGCGGATCTTCTCCGTGTTCACCGCTGCGACCTGCTCGACACTACGGAAAAGACGTTGATACGCGAACCAGCCGCCGCCGCCCAGGATAATCACGCCAACCAAGATGGCGACGACGGCATTTCTCAGTCGGCGCTGCCGGCCTTCCTCGCCCCGCCGTAGTTCGCCGAGTTCGTCACGCAGGCGCAGGATGATGTTCTCGAGGTCGGTGTCGCTGTTTGCAGTGTGGCGCAGATGATTCTCGCGCGTGAGGCGAGCGAGATAGGCCTGCTGCAAGGCACTGCGTTCGGCCTGATACGCCCGGCAGGCAGCTGGCTCAATATTCCTGGCTTCGTCTGGAAGATCGAGCTGTTCGCGAGGCGTGTCTTGGCGGCAGTGGTCGCCGATGACGATGACCCACGTCTTCTTGCCTTGGCGCGCAGCGTGGAGCAATTCGAACTGGGTGTAGGAGACACGGCCAAACTCGGGATCCGCTTCAAGGGGCTCGGCGCCGTATCCGTCCCCGACGAGCTGTATCAGGCCCTCGCAGCCATCGATCTGCTCGCGCAGCCACTGGCGCAACTCGCCGTATCCGGTGGGGAAGTCATCCTGCGACACCGTGTCATAACCAAGCGTGCGAACGGCGCGTGCAACCGCCTGCCTGGCTGAACGCAGCTCCGCACTGACCGCTGAGAGAAAGAGCCGTGGCCGCACCATAGAAAGCTCCTCGCTTTGAGACTAAGGATAGTGGATGCTGCGCGACGTCACGAAGGCGTGCAGCCTCGGCGAACGCTCGCAGCACGAGCACGATTGCTTCGCCATCCGCTGACAACGACCCCTTCAAATCGCCTAATGGACTTGAATACTGGCGGCGTTCGCCGCTCACGACGCGTCGCGTGGCAGTTTGGATGGAGGCTGGCGTCGAGGACGAATAGGGCCAGGTTGCCGATGTGGATCGATTGGACGAGTAGCACTTCGAAGCAACCAACCGTCGAGATTTGCCGACCCAGAATCATTTCGCTGGACGAGCTTGAACGACGGAAAAGCGAAGCGCGGCGGCAAGAGGCCGACAGTTCACCTTCGATGGATAGGAAAGCTGCCGTTCGTG
>JBFGZP010000367.1:0-3348 GCA_041586695.1 Thauera sp. | reverse complement strand
GCCATCGACGTTGTCGCCGCTCACGAGCGAATTCATCGTGATCTCGGCCAGGCACAGGATCTCGCTGTCGTCGACCGCGCTGAGCTGGCTGAACTGGCGCTGTCCGGCCAGCATCATGTCCACGTTGACGCTGGTCACCGGCTTGAAACTTCCACGCATGACCAGGATCGGCTTGCGGTACAGCAACTCGCCCGGCACCACGACTTCGCCCGCCGGGTTGAACACCACCGCGCGCGTGAGCCAGCTGCGGATCAGGTGCAGGTTCATCAGCCGGTTCTCGACCTCCTCGAAGTAGGGGCCGGAGAAGTGGATCAGGTCGACCTCGATGCGCTCGGAGCCGAGCCCGTCGGCCAGGCCCTCGATGACCCACTCGGGTTGGTCGTGGTTGAAGAAGGCGCCGTAGATCAGGTTGACGCCCAGAATCCCGAGCGCCTCGGACTGCTGCGCATTGTCGTTGTCGAGCATGCGCACGTGCATGACGACGTCGCTCGGTGCCGCGCCCGGGTGGAGCTGCAGGCGGATGCCGATCCAGCCGTGGCATTCGTTCTTCTGCTTGAAGCTGCGCGCGGTCACCGTCGCCGCGTAGGCGAAGAAGGTGGTGTTCTTCGCGCGCAGGTGGGCGAGCCGGTCAACCACCTGGGAAAATTCCTTGTCGAGCATCTGCAGCAAGCGTGCGCGGCTGACGTAGCGGTCCACATGGCCGTAGATGTCGTCGCTCACCGCCATGTCGTAGGCCGACATGGTCTTGGCGACCGTGCCGGCGGCAGCGCCGACCTGGAAAAAGCGGCGCGCGACCTCCTGCCCGGCGCCGATTTCGACGATGGAGCCGTACTTGAACTTATCGAGGTTGAGGGCGAGGGCTTTCTGGTCGGTGGTGAGCGTGTTGTCGCGTTTTCTCATGCCTTTGTCCTTGGGAAAGGGCGTCGTGGTGCCGGATCGTGTTTTCGGCCTGGAGCCCGCCAGGGGCTGCGCCGGTTCGCGTGCGTGCGCCTGCCCGACTGCGTGTCCGGGCTCATGGGGCCGGCACCCGAGATCGGTCGGCAGGGGCGAAAGTCGCGAGTATACGGTGTGGAAGGCGCGCCGGCGCACGCCCTCCGTCGCTGCGCTCGCGCCTGATCGGCAACCGGGCTGAAGGGTGCAATTGACTAACGTTGACGTTAACGTAATATGATGCCCGCCCTCAGCCCGGCTTTCGCGCCGTGCATTCATGATCCATGATGAGTTAAAAGGAGAATGCCATGACCGCTCTTGCCCGATTCCTCCACGCGCGTGATTTTCTGCTCGCCAATCGCAGCGACTACGCTGCCGCCTACGCCGGCTTCAAATGGCCGACGCTGAACGAATTCAACTGGGCGCTGGACTACTTCGATGCGATGGCAAAGGGCAATGATCGGCCTGCGCTGTGGATCGTGGAGGAGGACGGGAGCGAGGCCAGGCTCTCCTTCGCCGAGATGTCCGCGCGCTCGAACCGCGTTGCCAACTGGCTGCGCGCCCAGGGCGTGAAGCGCGGCGAGCGCATCCTGATCATGCTCGGCAACGAGGTGCCGCTGTGGGAGACCATGCTCGCCGCCATCAAGCTCGGCGCCGTGGTCATTCCCGCCACCACCTTGCTCAGCCCGGACGACCTCATCGATCGCGTCGAGCGCGGCGAGGTCAGGCACGCGGTCATCGGTCGGGCCCACATCGACAAGTTTGCAGATCTGCCCGGCAGCTTCAGCCGCATCTGCGTCGGCGAGGCCGCCGAGGGATGGAAGTGTTTCGACGACGCCGAGGCCGAATCCGAGGTGTTCGCTCCTGACGGCCCGACCATGGCGGAGGATCCGCTGCTGCTGTACTTCACCTCGGGCACGACGTCCAAGCCCAAGCTGGTCCAGCACAGCCACCAGTCCTACCCGGTCGGCCACCTGTCGACGATGTACTGGATCGGCCTCGAGCCCGGCGACCGCCACATGAACATCAGCTCGCCGGGCTGGGCCAAGCACGCCTGGAGCTGCTTCTTCGCGCCCTGGAATGCCGGCGCCTGCGTGTTCCTCTACAACTACAACCGCTTCGACGCCAAGGCCTTGCTCGACGTGCTGGTGAAGTACGAGATCACCACGATGTGCGCGCCTCCCACCGTGTGGCGGATGCTGATCCAGCAGGACCTCGCCTCGGTCAAGACCCGGCTGCGCGAACTCATCGGCGCCGGCGAGCCGCTCAACCCCGAGGTGATCGAGCAGGTGAAGAAAGCCTGGGGGATCACGATCCGCGACGGCTTCGGCCAGACCGAGACCACCGCGCAGATCGGCAACACCCCCGATCAGCCGCTCAAGCCCGGCTCCATGGGCCGGCCGTTGCCCGGCTACAAGGTGGCGCTGATCGACGCCGATGGCAAGCCCGCGGTCGAGGGCGAAGTGTCGCTGCTGCTCGGCGAGCATCGCCCGCTCGGCCTGATGCTCGGCTACGCCGGCGACGCTGCCAAGACCGCGGAGGTGATGCGCGACGGTTACTACCGCACCGGTGACGTCGCCAGCGTGGACGTGGACGGCTACATCACCTATGTCGGCCGCGCCGACGACGTGTTCAAGGCCTCGGACTACCGCATCAGCCCCTTCGAGCTCGAGAGCGTCCTGATCGAGCATCCGGCGGTGGCCGAGGCGGCGGTGGTGCCCAGCCCGGATCCTGTGCGCCTCGCCGTGCCCAAGGCCTTCGTCATTCTCGCGCCCGGTTTCGAGCCCGGCAGGGAACTGGCGAAGGACATCCTCGCCTTCACGCGCGACAAGCTCGCGCCGTTCAAGCGCATCCGCCGCCTCGAGTTCTCCGATCTGCCCAAGACCATCTCGGGCAAGATCCGCCGCGTCGAGCTGCGCAAGGCGGAAGCGGGCCGCAAGACCGGCGAGCGCGGTGCGTTGGAGTTTTTCGAGGAGGATTTCCCCGAACTGAAGGCCTGAGGGCAGGGCGCCGGGGGTCCGCAGGGCCAAAGCGAGAAGCTGCGCAAGGCCTGGCTGCCAACTGCTACAATGTCGGTCGTGGCGGGTCTCCCCGCATTGCAGCGCGGTGAACCTGGTCAGGGCCGGAAGGCAGCAGCCACAGCCGTTCCCTGCAAGTGCCGGGGGTCAGGCTCGCCACCCCGAACATGAAAAAGGGCGTCACCTCGTGGTGACGCCCTTTTTTTGCCTGTTCCTCCGCGCTCAACCGAGCAGCCTGTCCATCAGCATCATGGCGACGAAGCCGAACACGAGGCCGCCGGTGGCAAGCGTCTCGTGGCCGCGGCGGTGCGATTCGGGGATGATCTCGTGGCTGACCACGAACAGCATCGCGCCGGCCGCGCCCGCCAGGCCCCAGGGGAGCATCGCCGCCGACGCCGCG
>JBFGZP010000366.1:0-3349 GCA_041586695.1 Thauera sp. | reverse complement strand
GGCGCGGCCGCGCGGCAGTTCGGCGGTGACGACGGCGAGGTCGACCTTGTCGGGTTCCTGCACGCCGATGGTGACCTGCACGCGCATGTCGCGGTGGTCGTAGCCGAGCGACTTGAACAGCACGATCGAGGAGTGATGCAGCGCGTCGTGCACCGCGCGGCAGGCCGCCTTGGTGTAGTCGCCGCCATACAGGTCGTTGCCGGTGCCCATTTCGAGGATGATGCGCTTCTCAGCCATTTGCCGGCTCCATGTCGAAGGAAACGAGGATCGCGGCGTTGGCGATCACGCTCATGCCGTCCTTGTCCCGCCTGGGTATATCCAGCCCGCCCTTGACCACGGTGACCGCGGGTTGGCCATAGGGGAAGATCTTCAGCAACGCGTCGCGATCGACGGCGTCGGGTTGCTGCACCCCGATCTCGACGTCGATGATCATCGCCTCCTTGGGGAAGCCGAAGGCGTCGGCCACGTTCAGCGAGTTGTGCCACAGCGCGTCGCGGATCGCGCGCGCCGCCGCCTCGGTGTAGTCGCGGCTGCGGATCGAAGTCCCCATGCCGAACTGGGTCACCACTCTCTTCTTTGTCATGTCTCATGCCCCTGTTTCTGAAACGACCGCATCGGCGATCGGGTCGCCGGCGGCGCAGGAATAATTTGGAGGCGCGAGGCGCGCAACGCTGTCCCGCGCCGCGGCCGTGCCCTCACTTCGTCGCGTAGCTGCGGATGACGAAGTGCTTGGTGGTGGTCTCGACCACGTCCCAGTAGCCGCGAAACCCGTTCGGGATCAGGAAGGCGTCGCCGGTCTTGAACGTCTGGGCGCTGCCGTCCTCGGCGATGAGGCGGACATGGCCGGTGACGATGTAGCAGAACTCGTCGCGCTCGTTGAAGGCATGCCACTTGTCCGGCGTGCTGGTCCAGGTGCCGGCGATCACATCGCCGGCCTCGTTTGCGAAAAAGGTGGTGCTCTGGTGCCGCGGGTCGCCTTCGACCACCCGGTCGGGAAGGTCGGCCAGGCGCCTTTGCTCGCGTTGGCCACTGTCCTTGCCGAAGTCGATGACCTTGATCGTCATTGCCGTGATTCCTTCATTTTGGTCCTTGGTTGGAGTGCGTGGCGTTCAGCGCCGATGGCGTCCGCCGATGAGTTGCACGATGTCGAAGAACAGCTCGTTGTCGAGCGTCTGGGTCATGTCGGTGGCCAGGCAGCGGCGGTAGAAAGGGCTCAGGTCGAGGCCGACGCCGAGGCCGAGGATCTCGACGCCGCCCTGCTGCTCGCGCCGCGCGACGACTTCCTTGAGGTGATTGTCGAGGTAGAAGGCGTCGTTGGCCAGTCCGGTTGCGCCGTCCGCCGGGCAGCCGTCCGAGATCACGATCAGGATGCGCCGCGCCTCGCTGCGCGCGAGCATGCGGTTGCAGGCCCAGTCGACCGCCTCGCCGTCGATGCCCTCGCGGAACAGGTCCGCCTTGAACAGTGCGCCGATGTCGCTGCGCGCCCGCCGCCAGTTGCGGTCGGCGTCCTTGAACACCATGTGGCAGATCTCGTTGAGCCGCCCCGGGTGGCGCGGCCGGCCGCCGCTCATCCAGTCGCGATAGGCGCGACCGCCGTTCCAGGCGCCGGTGGTGAAACCGAGCAGCTCGGTGCGCACGCCGACCATCTCGAGCGCGCGGATGAGGATGTCGATCATCGTCGCCACCCGTTCGATGTGCGTCTTCATCGAACCCGAGCAGTCGACCAGGAAGCTCACCACACAGTCGGCCTGCGGCTTGTACTGCTCCTGGCGGAACAGGCGGCGCTCGGTCGGCGAGCTGACGAGCTGGCTCAGGCGGCGGCCGTCGATATGGCCTTCCTCCTCGCCGAACAGCCAGCCGTCACGCCGCGGCTGGGCGAGGATGGCGCCCAGCATGCGCGCCAGCCGGGGGATGTTGATGCCCTGCTCGGCGACGCGCTTGTCGAGGCGCTCGCGGTATTCACGCAGCAGCGCCTTGCGCACCAGGCCGGCGGCCTGCACCTCGGTGTCGTAGCGCGTTGTGAACACGTGGTAGGCCTGCTCGGCCTCCTCGAAGATCTTGCTGTCGCCGGTGACGGCGGTAGCGATGCCGTCGTCCTCGCCCTCGTCGCGGTCGAAGTCGAGCAGCAAGGCGAAGCTGCGCTTGGTCTCTTCGTCCTTGGCCTCGGCCTCGTCGTCGCCGGTCGACTCCGCGGTCTCGGTGCGGATGGTCTCGGCGACGATCCGGGCGATCTCCAGGGCGTAGCGCGCGAAGGCCTCCTGGTCGTCACGATGACGACGAATCCCGGCCAGCGAGGTGCCGAGCTGGGAGACGAGCGAGAAGCGCGTGGACTCGATGTAGTCCTCGGTTTCCTCCAGCACCGGCCTGGCCATCAGCCGTGACCAGCACATCTGCGCGACGGTGTACAGCAGGATGCCCAGCCGCCCCTCGGTCAGGCCCGAACGGTAGAAGGCGCGCGACCAGTTCTCGAAGCGCTCGTGGAGGTTGGCCGCCATGCCGGGCATGTCGTCCGGCACCAGGGTCTCCACGCGCAGCTGCTCGAGCAGTTCGAACAGCAGGCGCTCGATCGGGTCGGGCGGGCACAGGCTGCGATGCAGCGCGGCGTCCGAGTACAGCAGGCGCAGGGCCATGCCGTCGGCCGCGGCGCGACAGTCGGCGAAGTCGTCGTGGTCGGGATCGATGCGCAGGTGCGGCGCATGCATCGGCAGCGGCCGTGCGCCCTGGTGCAGGCGGCGTCCGCGGTAGTGCAGCTCGGCGTCTCCGGTCAGCGCCCGCAGCGTGGCGGCGCACAGCTCCTCGATCTTCTGTTGCCGCTTCGCCCTTTGCTGCGGCGTGGACATTATTCCGCCCCCGACTCGCGCATCCAGGATTCGTCCAGCTCCTCGCCGAAGCAGCGCTGGTAGTACTCGGCCACGATCGGGCGTTCGACCTCGTCGCACTTGTTGAGGAAGGACAGGCGGAAGGCCAGCGCCGGGTTGCGGAAGATCTCGCAGTTCTCCGCCCAGGTGATCACCGTCCGCGGCGACATCAGGGTGGAAATGTCACCGGCGGCGAAGCCCTTGCGGGTCAGGTCGGCCACCGCCACCATCGAGGCGATCAGCTTGCGGCCCTTGTCGTAGTCCTTCTTCGGCACGCGCGCGAGCACGATCGCGACCTCTTCTTCGCGCGGCAGGTAGTTCAGCGTGGCGACGATGTTCCAGCGGTCGATCTGGGCGTGGTTCAGCACCTGCGTGCCGTGATACATGCCGGAAAGGTTGCCCAGGCCGACGGTGTTCGAGGTGGCGAAAAGGCGGAAGTAGGGGTGGGGGCGGATCACGCGGTTCTGGTCGAGCAGGGTGAAGCTGCCGTC
>JBFGZP010000365.1:0-3352 GCA_041586695.1 Thauera sp. | reverse complement strand
GGAGTTCGCCCGCGGCCTGATGAAGTTCCGCCCCGGCGCCGAGGGCATGGCCAACCTGCAGGCCTGGCGCGATCGCATTGCCGAGCGCCCGAGCGCGAAGGTCTGAGTCGAGCCGAACCGCCGCAATCAGCCTTCGGGTGGCATGCGCAGCGGAATCGTCACCGGACCATCGTTGACCAGGTGCACTTTCATCTCCGCCGCGAACCGTCCGGTCTGCACCTGCGGGTGAGCGGCGCTCGCCTGGGCGACGAAGTACTCGTACAGGGCGCGGCCGTCCTCGGGCGGGGCCGCGGCGGTGAAGCTCGGGCGGTTGCCGCCGGTGGTGTCGGCGGCGAGGGTGAACTGGCTCACGATCAGCAGCCCGCCCGCGACGTCCTGAACCGAGCGGTTCATCTTGCCGGCGTCATCGGCAAAGATGCGCAGGCGCAGCAGTTTCGCGAGCAGTTTGTCGGCCTGAGTGCGGGTGTCGCCGCGCTCGGCGCACAGCAGCACGAGCAGGCCGGCACCGATCTCGCCGCTGATTTCGCCATCCACCTCGACGCGCGCCTCGGAGACGCGCTGCAACAAAGCCATCATGGGATACCGCCTGAGCCGGGTTGAGTCTGCGGGGGCGCAAGGTAACGCCCCGCGGCCACTCGGGGCAAGCCCGAGGCCGGACGCGGACCGGGTCGTGGCGGCGAGGCTTACCCGCCGGCGGCGTCCGTTCGGCGCCCGAACAGCCTGAACAGCAGCTTGCGCGCCTCGTCGAGGACGAGCACCGATGCCGCCACCGCGATGGCGATGCCCCAGTCGGCCAGGCTCAGGGCGACGGTGTTGAAGACCGCCTGCGCCGGGCCCCAGTGCACGACGACGACCTGCATCAGGATCACCCCCGCGAGCGCGAGCCACAGCTTGCCGTTGGCGAAGAACTGGCGGTTGAAGGCGGTGCCGAACTCCGCCCGCGCATTGAAGATGTTGAAGAACTGGAACAGCACGAAGGTGGTGAAGGCGAGGGTGACGGCGTATTCGTGGCCGACTTCGCGTTCGCCCCAGGCGTAGGCCAGCAGCGTACCGGCCGCCATGGTGAGGCCATAGAGGGCGACCCGCGACAGCCGCCTGGCGGTCAGGATGGCGGCCTCGGTCTTGCGCGGAGGCGCCTCCATGGCGCCGTCGCGCGCCGGCTCCACGCCCAGCGTCATCGCCGGCGGACCGTCCATGATGATGTTCACCCACAGGATCTGCACCGCGGTAAACGGCGTCGGCAGGCCGAAGAGCGGGGCGCCGAGCACGGTCAGGATGGCGCCGATGTTGGTCGACAGCTGGAAGCGGACGAACTTGACGATGTTGTCGTAGATCGCGCGGCCTTCCTTGACCGCGTTGACGATGGTGGCGAAATTGTCGTCCGTCAGCACCATCGACGCCGCCTCCTTGGTGACCTCGGTGCCGGTGATGCCCATGGCCACGCCGATGTCGGCCGCCTTCAGCGCGGGCGCGTCATTGACGCCGTCGCCGGTCATGGCGACGACGTGGCCGTGTTTCTTCAGCGCGTTGACGATGCGCATCTTGTGCTGCGGCGCCACGCGCGCGAACACCGCCGTGCGTGCGATCAGTTGCTGCAGGCTGCGCTCGTCCATGCCGTCGAGCTCGCGGCCTTCGTGCACCTCGCCCTCGAGCCCGAGCGCGCGGGCGATCGCCGCAGCCGTGGTGGCGTGATCCCCGGTGATCATCTTGACCTCGATGCCGGCCTGGCGGCAGGTGCGTATGGCTTCGCAGGCCTCGGGGCGAGGGGGGTCGATGATGCCGACCAGGCCGCACAGGCAGAGTTGCGCGGCCCATGGCATCAGGTCGGCGGCCGGGTCGAACTGCGCGGCCGGAATGGTGCGGCCGGCCAGGGCGAGGACGCGCATGGCGTCTTGTGCCAGAGCGGCGTTTTCATCCTCGAACTTGCGGCGTGCGGCGTCGTCCAGGGCCAACTCGCCCTCGCCGGCGAGATAGCGGTCTGCGCGCGCGAGCAGGACGTCGGGCGCACCCTTCACCCACATGCGGACCAAATCGCCGTCGCGGTGGAAGGTGGCCATGAACTTGTGCGCCGAATCGAACGGGATCTCGGCGATGCGCGGCGTCTGCGCATCCAGTTCCTGCGCGCTCAGGCCCTGTTTGGCGGCCAGCGCGAGCAATGCCCCCTCGGTGGGGTCGCCGATCAGTTCGCCGTCCTGGATGTGGGCGTCGGCGCACATCGCGGCCGGGGCGAGCACGGCGAGCAGATCTGGCAGGGGCTGGCCGTCGGCGGCCTCGATCGCGCCATTGCCCGCATAGCCCTCGCCGGAGATGTCGAAGCGGCGGCCTCGGTAGAACAGGGCGCGGGCGGTCATCTGGTTGAGGGTGAGCGTGCCGGTCTTGTCCGAGCAGATGATCGTCGTGCACCCCAGCGTCTCGACCGCGGCGAGCTTCTTGACGATGGCGTTGCGCCTGGCCATGCGATGCATGCCGAGGGCGAGGGTCACGGTGACGACGGCGGGCAGGCCTTCCGGGATGGCCGCCACCGCCAGCGCAATCGCGGTCATGGCGGTGGTCGCCGGGTCGTCGCCGCGCAGCAGGCCGATGGCGAAGATCAGGCCGACGACGATGCCGGCGATGCCGGCCAGGCGCTTGCCCAGGCGGTCGAGCTGGACCTGCAGCGGCGTCGCGGCTTCGGCCGTCTCGGCGAGCATGCCGGCGAGGCGGCCCATCTCGGTATTCATGCCGGTGGCGACGACGAGTGCCTCTATGCGGCCACGGGTCACGACCGTGTTCATGAACACGAGGTTGCTGCGCTCTGCCAGCGCGGCGTCCGCGGCGACGGCCTCGGGCGACTTGCTCACCGGATGGGATTCGCCCGTCAGTGCCGCCTCGGCGACCTCGGCGGCGTGCGCGGCGAGCACGCGCGCGTCGGCCGGAATGCGGTCGCCGGCCTCGAGCAGCAGGATGTCGCCGGGGACGAGTTCGGCCGCGGCGATCTCGGCCGGCTGGCCGTCGCGGCACACCCGTGCGAGCGGCGCGAGCATGGAGCGCAGCGCGGCGAGCGCGGTCTCGGCCCGATGCTCCTGCATGAAGCCGAGCAGCGCGTTGATGAGGACCACCGCGCTGATGACTACGGCATCCTTGATTTCGCCCACTGCGCCCGCCAGGATCGCCGCGCCGAGCAGGACGAGGATCAGCAGGCTCTTGAACTGGTCGAGGAACTTGCGCCAGGCCGCGCGCGGCGGCTTGCCGGCGAGGCGGTTCGGGCCGTGGCGTTCGAGCCGTGCCTGCGCCTCGGCGGTCGTCAGCCCGCAGGCCGCGTCACTCTCCAGCCGGCGCGTGGAGTCTTCCGCCTCGAGCGCATGCCAGGGCG
>JBFGZP010000364.1:0-3361 GCA_041586695.1 Thauera sp. | reverse complement strand
CTGAGTACGGATTCGATCAGCGGCAGGCAGCGGAAATCCTCGACCTCACCCCAGGGATGGGTGACGCCGTCGAAGTCCAGGAAGACGTATGCATTTCGTGTCATTCGAGCCATCTCGAGGGCGGAAACCCGGTCTGCCCTCGCTTATCCATGTTGCAGTGCGTCATATACTGGATAATGACACATGTGCCGGCAGACGGATTCCTTATGAGTCATGTTATTTCAGGCCATGCGCAATGAGATCTGAGTTTATCGCACCGCAGCAACAAGAACGCATTTACAGGAAACTCCCATGACCCCCATCGTCAACCTCACGGGCAAGATCGGTCTTATTACCGGCATCGCCAACGAGAAGTCGATTTCCACCGGCATCGCCGAAGCCTGTGCCCGGGCCGGTGCCAGGCTCATCATCACTTACCAGAATGAAAAGACGCGTGCCTTCATCGAGCCGGTCGTCCGCCGCCTCGGCGTCGACGAAGTCTTCCTGCTCGACGTCACCCGGCCGGAGACCATCGACGCCGTATTCGCCGAGATCGACACCCGTCACGGCAAGCTCGACTTCGCGATCCACAGCATGGCGTTTGCCAAGCGCGACGACCTGCATGGTCGCGTGGTCGATACCTCGGCGGACGGCTTCGCGCTGGCGATGGACGTCTCGACGCACTCCTTCGTCCGCCTCGCCGGCAAGGCCGAACCGCTGATGATCAAGGCCGGCGGTGGTGCGCTGGTGACGATGACCTACCTCGGCTCGGAGAAGGTCATTCCCAACTACGGCGTGATGGGGCTGTGCAAGGCTGCGCTCGAAGCCGCAACGCGTTACCTTGCCGCCGAGCTCGGTAGCAGCAAGATCCGTGTCAATGCCGTATCGCCCGGCCCGCTGATGACGCGGGCCGCCTCGGGCATTGCCGGTTTCGACGGCCTGATGGCGGCGGCAGTGGAGCGCTCGCCGATGCACAGCCTGGTCACCCCGGAAGATGTCGGCGCCCTCACCGCCTTCCTCGTCTCCGACGCCGGCCGCCTCATTTCGGGTGGCGTGCATTTCGTCGACGCGGGATATAACATCATGGCGTAACCAGGAGGGATTGCCGTGATCGATCTGCGCGCCGCACGGGCGATACTGGGGCGTGCATCCATCGTGCTGCCCGACGCGGTTCCCGTCCATCCCCTGCTCGATGGCCGGCCGGAGATCGGACGCGGCGAGTACTCGATCGTGCTCGACAAGGGCGATGGCGAACGCGTCTACAAGATCGTCAGCTCACCCGCCGACTACTTCCTCTACACCGCTGACGATCGCCCCCGCGGCAAGCACTTTCCCATCACTCACGCCGATCACGGCATCATCGGTCGCGCCCGCTCGGGCTATCCGCTGCACCTGCTCGAGATGGAACGCCTTTACCCGCTGGCCGATGGCTCGCGCGCGGCCGAGATGGCGATGCGCGTGATCGACTGCTATTGGTCGGTGTGCGAGCAATGGAGCCAGCTCGGCCGCGACATGGGCCGGATCGCGCTCCATGAAATGGCGATCCACCCTCCGGCGATGGACGGCGGCGGGAGCGAGAGCCTGCAACAGGCTCTGGGGGCCCTGTCCGACTTCGTCGACGCCTACCAGGTCCTGCCGGACATCCTCAATGCCGACAACCTCATGATGCGCCGGGATGGCACCCTGGTCCTGTCCGACCCGGTGTTCATCGCCTGAGGCCGTGCTCCCCGGGCCGTCGATCCGCGTATCATCGGTTCATCTGCAACGCGCTTCGAACGTTCGGGAACAGCCATGAACACGCACCCTCGCGACCACGACGACGATCACTCCGCCGCGCCACATCCGGCCGCGGTCGGCATCACCCGCAGCGGCCCCTTCGACGCCGTGGCATTCGAGCGCGCGGTGGGGGACCTGCTGCAGGCCTGCGGCATCGCGCCCGACGCCGCGCACATGGGTCGCACCGCCGAGCGCGTGCGCGAGTTGTGGCAGAAACGCCTGCTCGGCGGCTACGACCTCGACCCGGCAGATGTGCTCGGCGATGGTTTCGAGGATGAGCGTCGCGACATGGTGGTGGTGCGCGGCATCGCGGTGCATGGCGTGTGTCCCCACCATCTCGTGCCCTTTCGCGGCGTGGCGCATGTCGCCTACCTTCCCGGCGGGCGTCTGCACGGCTTCGGCCGCATCGCCCGGCTGGTGGACGCCATCGGTCACCGCTTCACTTACCAGGAATGGATGACGCGCGACATCGCCGATGCGCTGATGACGCACGGCAAGGCCGCGGGGGCGGCCTGCGTCATCGAGGCCGAACAGCTCTGCCTGCTGCTCGGCGAAGACCGCCGCGGCGACGAACGCGTCGTCACCCAGGCATTTTCCGGCGAGTTCGACCGCTCGGCCCAGGCGCGCAACGAATTCCTGCGCGCGATCGACACTCGCCGCGGCTGAGCGGCGGTGCCGCTCGGACGGCCTCAGCGCAGGCTGACGACCTTGGGCCGGTGCGCGGCCAGATCGACCAGCACCACTTCGCGCCCCTCCATGACGATCGCGCCACGGTAGCGATCGTGGCCGCTGACCGAATACTCGAAGTCGAAGGCGCGACGCAGCCCGACGTGGCCCAGGTCGTTCCGCGCCAGACGGATTGCGCGGCCCACCACCGTCTCGTCGAGAAACTGCAGGCCTTCGCGCAGACAGGCGCGCCGAGCGGCGTCGATGCCCGCTTCGCGCGCCTTCAGGCTGTCGAACCAGAACCACACCACGGCGCCCAGCAGCAGCAACGCCAGGAGTTCGGCGAATGACATGGGTCAGCGCCGCATCAATGCAGCATCATGCCGCGAATGGTGAAGAACAGGATCGCGGCCATCAGCCCCGAGGCCGGCACGGTAATGACCCAGGCCGCGGCGATCCGCATCAACTGCGAGCGCTTTACCAACTCGCGGCGGTACACCTTGCGCAATCCCTTGCGCTCGTCCTTGGAGAAATGCGCCGGGTCCTCGCTCTTCTTGGAGCGCAGCTTGAGGTCGCGCAGCATCTCGCCCTTGCCCTCGATCGAGGCTTGCTCGAATCGGGCGATGAAGCTCGCGATCGCCACCTGGTCGTCCTCGGGGTGATGGGCCTTGATCTCGGCGACCATGCGGTCGTAGTTGCTCTTGAGATACTCGCGCAGGAAGCCCACGCCGAACACGCCGCCGACGGCGATGTGGGTGGAACTCACCGGCAGGCCGAGCTGGCTGGCGACGATCACGGTGATGGTTGCCGCCATGGCGATGCAGTAGGCGCGCATCTGGTCGAGCTCGGTGATCTCCGAGCCGACCGTGCGGATCACCTTGGGACCGAACAGCGCCAGCCCCAGCGCGATGCCGATCGCGCCGACCATCATGACCCAGGT
>JBFGZP010000363.1:0-3367 GCA_041586695.1 Thauera sp. | reverse complement strand
CGCCGACAACCGCTGGCTGCTGCATGTGATCGAGGACCTGCGCAAGGTCATCAAGCTCTCCCGCCACCATTCCTTGTTTTCGGAAGGCCGCCTGGAGCAGTCCTTGCTGGAGCACCGCGGCATCCTCGAAGCCGTCCTCGCGCGCGACGCCGCAGCGGCGGAAACCCGCATGCGCGAACACATCCGCAGCGGTCGCGCCGCGCTGGCGCGTATCGCCGGGGCGAAGACCCGCGTCGCCTGAGTTCGGCCGGCCGCCGGCGTCGGCCGCTGCGATGAAGCCGCAAGGCCCGCCGGGCGGGATTCGACCTCTCCGGCCTATTGCTCGGTGCCGGGCTCGACCGCCCGCGTGACCAGCACCTGGTCGATGCGGTAGTTGTCGATGTCCACCACCTCGAACTCGGAACCGGCATGACTCACCGAATCGGTCAGCCTGGGCACCTTGCGCAGCGTGTACATGAGGAAGCCGGCGATGGTCTCGCAGTTCTGGAAACCCTCGAACACCTCGATGGCGAGCGCCGGCATAACGTCATCGATCAGCCAGGACCTGTCGTCGCGGCGGACGATCATGTCTTCCTGCCGCGGACTCACCAGCCCGCCCATCACCGTGCTCATGACGTCCTGCAGCGCCAGTAGCCGCCGGGCATCGGGATGCGCCCGCCCTCGCCGGGCAGGCGCAGCTCGACCTTGCGCGAGGTGCCGAGCGAGATCCCGGAAATGGAAGGGAAGGCGCTGCCGACGATCAGCAGCGCGACGATGAACAGATTCTGGAACAGCGCCACGACGAACCTTGCGGCCTCGGCACCGGCCCAACGGCCCGATCGAGTCTATCGCCATACAACTGGGAAACCCCCTCTGCCCGCATCGGGGCAAAGGGGGTTGGAAGACCGCGCGCAGCCGCTGGCGGGCGTGCGCTCGACGACGTGCAGAAGGATCAGTGCGCCGCAGCGGTTGCCGCGCCCACCCCGGTCTGCGCCCGGACGTATTGGTCTTCGAAGGCGTCGATCTCGGACTTCGCCGCAGCGCTGCTGTCGAGCCTGGACACGATGAAGGTGGCGAGGAAGGCCAGCGGCATCGAGAACAGGGCGGGCTGTGTGTAAGGGAAGATCGGCGAGGCGAAGCCCAGCACATCCACCCACACCGACTTCGACAGCACCACCAGGGCCACGGCGCTGAACAGGCCGAGATAACCGCCGGCCAGGGCGCCGCGGGTGGTGAGCCCCTTCCAGTACATCGACAGGATCAACACCGGGAAGTTGGCCGATGCCGCCACGCCGAAGGCGAGCGCCACCATGAAGGCGACGTTCATCTTCTCGAACACGATGCCGAGCAGCACGGCGACGATGCCCAGACCGATGGTGGCGAACTTCGACACCCGCAGCTCGGTGGTTTCCGAGGCCTTGCCCTTCATGATGACGCGAGAGTAGATGTCGTGCGAGATGGCCGACGCCCCGGCCAGCGCGAGGCCGGACACCACCGCCAGAATGGTCGCGAACGCCACCGCCGACAGGAAGCCGAGCAGCAGATCGCCACCCACCGCCTGCGCCAGGTGCATCGCCACCATGTTGCCGCCACCGATGATCTTGCCGCCGATCTCGCCGCCTTCCCAGAACTGCGGGTCGAGGCCGACGATGATGATCGCCGCGAGGCCCATGAGCGCAATGACGTTGAAGAAATAGGCGACGATGCCGGACGCGTAGAGCACCGACTTGCGCGCTTCCTTGGCGTCGGTCACGGTGAAGAAGCGCATCAGGATGTGCGGCAGGCCGGCGGTGCCGAACATCAGCCCCAGTCCGAGCGAGATCGCCGTCACCGGTTCCGCGAGCAGGCTGCCGGGAGACAGCAGCTTCGCCCCCAACTTGTGGACTTCCATCGCGCGCGAGGTCAGGGTATCGAAGCTGAAGCCGAACTGGCTGAACGCCAGCACCATCACGGTGGTGCCGCCCAACAGCAGCATGCAGGCCTTGATGATCTGCACCCAGGTCGTCGCCACCATGCCACCGAAGGTGACGTACACCATCATCAGCGCACCGACCACGAACAGCGCGACGACGTAGTCCAGGCCGAACAACAGCTTGATCAGCTGGCCGGCGCCGACCATCTGCGCCACGAGGTAGAAGCACACGACAGTGAGCGAACTTACCGCCGCCATCGTCCGCACCTTGCCCTGGTTGAGGCGGTAGGCGGTGATGTCGGCGAAGGTGAATTTGCCCAGGTTGCGCAAGCGCTCGGCCATCAGGAACAGGATGATCGGCCAGCCGACGAAGAACGCGATCATGTAGATATAGGCATCGACGCCCTGCGTGAACATCATCGCGGTCAGGCCCAGCAGCGTTGCCGCCGACATGTAGTCACCAGCGATCGCCAGTCCGTTCTGGAAACCGGTGATGCCGCCGCCGGCGGTATAGAAATCCGCCGTGGTCTTGGTTCGGCTGGCCGCCCAGTAGGTGATGCCGAGGGTCATCAGCACGAACAGGAAGAACATGCCGATCGCGGACAGGTTGAGCGGCTGCTTCTGCGCGGCCTCGAGTGCCGGGCCGGCGGCAAGGGCCGAGACCGAGGCGGACAGTGCCATCACGCCTGCGCCGAGGCGGCAAAGAAGGGATGGGTTCATCACTTTTCCTCCTTCCACGCGGCGTGCACGATCTCGTTGTTGATCGCGTCGAATTCGCCATTGGCGCGGCGCACGTAGGCCAGGGTCAGCAGCCAGAAGAAGACGAACTGGAACAGGCCGGCGGCGATGCCGAAGGTCATGTTCCCACCTTCGGTCAGACGCATGCCGATGAACTCGGGCGCGAAGGCCACGAGCATGACGAAGCCATAGAAGATCACGAGCACCGTGATCGACAGCACTGCTGCGAAGCGCGTCCGCTTCGCCACCAGCTCCGCAAACCGCGGATTGCGCCTGATGTGCGCATAGACTGAACTGGACACTTCCCACCTCCCGAAAGAACAACACAAGAACCGATGCGCTCCGCCCTCCGTTTTCGACCGTCCCGTCTGCCGCGAGGCGTGTCAGCGTCGCGGATCATATATCAATTGCAGGACTCCATACTTAGCAGTATGGAAATACTTGTACTGAATTGTTATCTGAGCGGTACTGAATTGTTTTTTCAGATGAAAAACAAATTCTCCGAACGAGCGGGCAGGAACGCTCGCCGTCTTGTTGGTCGCTGACTGCCGGGCGCCGTCAATACGATGAGCGGTCCGACCGAGCTGGCGAACGCCGCCGCGGCTTGTCCGGATGCCATACGCACCATCGATCGTCCCTACCGTCGGGATACAGCTAAAGCCGGCGCCATCGGTGCCGTAGTTGTCTGCAGTCGGCTTGCCCGATCCCTACCCCGGCGCCAGCAACCCGATCCGCCTG
>JBFGZP010000362.1:0-3367 GCA_041586695.1 Thauera sp. | reverse complement strand
GGTCGAGCTTCTCGACCTGGATCGCGGCGTGCTTGAGTTCGGGTTGCTTCGAGAACGGATCGAAGTCTTTCGGCATCAGCACATTGACGCCGGCCGAATTGAGCACGTTGCGCCCCCAGTGCATGGCGACGAAGGCCTGGCCCTTGCGAATGTCCGCGGAAGCGACCGCGCGCAGGATGATCTCGCCGCGGCGGCTCCTCACCTTGACCAGGCCGCCCTCGACAATGCCGCGCTTGGCGAGATCGTCGGCGTGCAGCTCGATCCGCGCCTCGTCGACATGGCTGTAGAGCCGCGCCACCTTGCCGGTACGGCTCATGCCGTGCCACTGGTCGCGCAGGCGCCCGGTGTTCAGATGCAGGGGGTAGCGCGCATCGACCCGGTCGACCGTCAGCGCCTGGGTGGGGACGACGAAGCGGGCGCGGCCGCTGGCGGTGGGAAAGCACCCGTCGCCATACAGGCGCACGCGCGCCGCGGCGTCATCCACGCCGGCGCCGGCCGGGTAGGGCCACTGCTGCGGCCCGGCGGCCTCGAGGAGGGCGTAGTCGAGGCCGGTGATGTCGAGGTCGCGCCCGGCGGTGGTCGCGGCGTGCTCGGCGAACACCTCCTCGACCGTGTCGTAGTCGAACAGGCGCGCTGCCTCGGGCTTGCCGATGCGCGGGCCGAGGGCGAGGGCGAAATCGCGCACGATGCGCCAGTCCGGTCTCGCCTCGCCCGGCGCCGGCACGGCCGCTCGAACGCGGCTGATGCGGCGCTCGGAGTTGGTCACCGTGCCCTCCTTCTCGCCCCAGCTGGAAGCGGGCAGCAGCAGGTCGGCGAAGGCGGCGGTCTCGGTGCTGCGATAGGCTTCCTGCAGCACGACGAAGTCGCAACGCGCGAGCGCCTCGCGCACCAGCCCCTGTTCGGGCATCGACTGCGCCGGGTTGGTACAGGCGATCCACAAGGCCTTGATGCGGCCGTCGCGCGCGGCCTCGAACAGCTCGACGGCCGACAATCCGGGCTTGTCGGGCACGCTGTCGACGCCCCACAGCTGTGCCACCTCGTCCCGATGCGCAGGGTTGGCCAGATCGCGATGGCCAGACAGCAGGTTGGACAGGCCGCCGACCTCACGCCCACCCATGGCGTTGGGCTGGCCGGTGAGCGAGAACGGGCCGCAGCCGGGCTTGCCGATCTTGCCGGTCGCCAGCGACAGTGCGATCAGCGCCGCACCGTTGTGCGTGCCATGGGCCGACTGGTTGAGGCCCTGGCACCACAGCGACATCGACGCCGGCGCCTGGCCCCACCAGCGCGCGGCGGTGATGATGTCCTCGGCCTTGAGGCCGCAGACCCGGGCGGCGATCGCAGGCGTGACGTCGCGGACATGGTCGCGCAAGGCCTCGAAGCCCTCGGTGTGGGCGGCGATGAAGGCCTGGTCGACCTGCCCTTCCCACAGCAGCACATGCAGCATCGCGTTGAACAGCCAGATGTCGGTGCCGGGGAGCACCGCCAGGTGCAGGTCGGCGCCCGCCGCGGTGTCGGTGCGGCGCGGATCGACGACGATGATCTTCATCTCCGGCCTGGCCTTCCTGGCGTCCTCGATGCGCCGATACGCGATCGGATGGGCGTAGGCGGGATTGGCCCCGGCGATGAGGACGCAGTCGGCGTGGTCGAAATCCTCGTATGCACAAGGCGGCGCGTCCGCGCCCAGGGTCTGCTTGTAGGCGACGACCGCGCTCGACATGCACAGGCGCGAATTGGTGTCGACGTTGTTGCTGCCGATCAGTCCCTTCATCGCCTTGTTGAAGACGTAATAGTCCTCGGTCAGCAACTGGCCCGAGATGTAGAAGCCGACCGCGTCGGGGCCGTCCGTGTTGATGACATCGGCGAAGCGCCGGGCGGCGGTGTCGATCGCCTCGTCCCAGCCGACGCGCCGATGCGCCCCGGCCTTGCCCGCGCGCAGGCTGGGATACTGCAGACGGGTCTCGTTGCGCGCGGTGAAATGCAGCGTCGCGCCCTTGGTGCACAGGCGGCCGAAGTTGGCCGGATGGTCCGGGTCTCCGCGCACGCCGGTAATGCGCTCGCCTTCGCTTTCGATGAGCACGCCGCAGCCGACGCCACAGTACGGGCAGGTGGCTTTCGTTTCCATCTGAGTCTCCAGGTCTTTTCCACGGGACCAGCGCCGCGCGTTTCGCAGGCGCATGCGCCGCGACGAATCAGGTCTTGAGCAGGACCTGGCCGTCGGCTACGCGGACCGCGAACGATTTCGTGCAACCGACGTCGGGCGCGACCGCCTGCCCCGTCTCCAGTTCCAGCTTCCAGCCATGCAGCGGGCAGGTCACCTGACGGCCGTGGACGATACCCTGCGACAGCGGGCCGCCCTTGTGCGGGCACTTGTCGTGCATCGCGAAGACCTCGTCTTCGGCATTGCGGAAGATGGCGATGTCGCCACCCTTGGCCTTCACCACCCGTGCGCCGAGCACGGGGATGTCCTCGATCGCGCAGATCGTCTTCCAGCCCGTGTCGCCCGCGTCCGCGCCGGCGCCTGGCGCCGCATTCGTTTCCAGTTTCATGTTCATCCTCATGCTTCCAGGGTTTCGTACTGCCGGCGCAGGGGCGCGGCGGCGTCGTCGGCCGCACGCTCGGCCCACGGGTCCTTGTAGTCCTGCACCGCGTACAGCAGCCGCTCGTGCAGGGCCTTGCGGTTCTCGGCGTCGTCGACCACGAGCTTCTTGACGTGCTCGAGGCCGACACGATGGACGTAATGCACCGTGCGCTCGAGATAGAAGGCCTCCTCGCGATACAGCTGGATGAAGGCGGCCGAGTACTCGAGCACCTCCTCGCGGGTGGCGACCTTGCACAGGAACTGCGCGACCTCGGTCTTGATGCCGCCGTTGCCCGCGACATAGAGCTCCCAGCCCGAATCGACGCCGATCACGCCGACGTCCTTGATGCCGGACTCGGCGCAATTGCGCGGGCAGCCGGAGACTGCGAGCTTGACCTTGTGCGGCGCCCACATGCCGAACATCATCCGCTCCAGATCGACCCCCATGGACATCGAGCGCTGGGTGCCGAAGCGGCAATGCTCGGCGCCGACGCAGGTCTTCACCGTGCGGATGCTCTTGCCGTAGGCGTGGCCCGAGACCATGCCGAGGTCCTTCCAAATCATCGGCAGGTCCTCGCGCTTGACCCCGAGCAGATCGATGCGCTGGCCGCCGGTGACCTTCACCGTCGGGATCTCGTACTTGTCGGCGACGTCGGCGATGCGGCGCAGTTCGGCGGCGTTGGTGATGCCGCCGAGCATGCGCGGCACGACCGAGTAGGTGCCGTCCTTCTGGATGTTGGCGTGGGCGCGCTCGTTGATGAAGCGGCTCTGCGGGTCGTCCTCGGCCTC
>JBFGZP010000361.1:0-3369 GCA_041586695.1 Thauera sp. | reverse complement strand
TCCGCTTTGGGGAGAACGTGGTCGGCGGGTTCGGGTCGTACCTTGCCGCAGGGCGGAATGCGAAGCTGCCGGCTAGACGCAGCAGCCGACGAACGGCAGGTTGTGGATGCCGGCGAACAAGACGTTTCGGCCATTTCCGGTCGGTCACGACAGGCGGCATTGTGGCGCTGCATCCATGTCCCCCCGCCAAGAGGCAATGCCCCTGGACGAACATCGCAGCGTCAAGGAGCGACTCAAGTCCTGCGGCTTCCCTTCCGGCAGATCGGCCGGCTTGGCGCTGTGCAGGAGCTTGTCGACCAAGTCCGCAAATGTCCTGCAATGTCGATCTACAAACGAGCAGGTTTCGATGCCAAAAGTTCGACCGGCGCGAGCAGATTGCGCGTGATGCTCCCGACCATGTTCTTCAACTTCTGCGGCGCGCTGTTGCCCATGAGGATGTGGATACCCAGCGGAGGTGGGCCCTCCTGACTTTTCGTCCGCTCGTTCATCTCCGCGAAGAAATCGAGTGCGAAGTCGCGGCGATTGCGCTCGGCAATGATGCTGAAACCTGCCGCCGTCAATGCGGCCCTGTAATCGGCCGGCGAAGCCAGCGCGCTGGCTTCCGGCCCGGCAGCCCACGGCACCGGGTAGGTGAGTTCACCGTCCTCTATCCGCATGATGTCGTAGATGCCAATGCACCCGCCAAGGCGCACGATGCGATACAACTCGGCGGCAAGCGCGGCCTTGTTCGCGATGTTCATGCCGACATGCATCAGGAACGCACGGTCGAAGCTGGCTTCGGCCTGCGCAAGCGCCGTGCCGTCACCGACGTTGAGTTGCACACGCTCGCCCAGTCCGACCCAGGAGCACAGCGTATTCCCGGTCTCGACATACTCCGCAGTCAGGTCGATGCCGGTCACCCGACAGTTGTAGCGAGTGGCAGCAAAGCGGCTCGCTCCTCCGAGGCCGCAGCCGACGTCGAGCACATGATGATCGGCCCGGATATCGAGTTGTCCGAGAAAAGCCTCAGTCGCCGCTCGCCCGCCAACGTGAAACTCGTCCACCGGACTGAGATCGTCGACGCTGACCGTGGCAACTGTCTTGCCGAGTTTGTGTACCCCCGCGGTGATGGCGTCGACGAGACTGCCGTGGGTGTAGTGGGTGGAAACGAGTTTGGGGTCCGGCATGGCATGTTCTCCCTGCTCTTCGTGACGCTTGTCCTTCGCGACGCCGTGGTAAACAACCATATATCTCGCCTCGCCATTTGACCATCCGCGAGGGCGGTCGCCCCGGTCGCAGTGCTGGTGTCCAATCAGTTCGACCTGCACTCATACGGTGACCCGGCCCGTCCGGCTGCGCCCTTGGTTGGCGTCGGCGGCGCCGCGGCCCAGGGGTGCCTGAAAGCCCTGGTCGCCGCCGTCGAGGACGACTGGCTCTCACGGGAAAACCAAGGTGATCCATCCGCCTCCGGACGACCGCCCCACGGCCGTCGATCCAGCATCTCGGGAGCAGCCACCCGAACAGTCGCTCCTGCGGGTTGGTCTGGTGCGCATCTTGGGCGGCGCAAGTACGCGACGCGAATTCGAGGCGGCTTCCGCGACGGCTGATTGGACGACGGCATACGAGCCACAAGGCCGGTCTTTCGTCAATTTCATGCCGCGGCAGCACGCGAACGAGCGATCCTGCCACCAGCTCACGATGCACGCTCCACAGCGAGTTGATCGAAATGCCACCGCCTGCGAGGGTGACGATCTTCAGGCTCAGACCATCGTCCACGATTAGCCGGCACCCGGCCCGCTGCGGATCGAAGGCCCCCGAGGGGCCCTCAGGGCCGATCAGGCCTTTCGGCGACGCGTCACGGAAGCCGATCAGCTGGTGCCGGGCCAGTTCATCCGGATGCTGGGGCACACCGAACTGCGCGAGGTAGGCGGGCGCGGCGCAGAGGACGCGCCGGTCGCTTGCCAGTTGCCGACACTTGAAGCTGCTGTCTTCGAGCGCCGCGTTGCGCAGCGCCAGGTCGAAGCTGCCCTCGATCAGGTCGAACAGCGAGTCGGACAGCCGCAGGTCGAGGTGGATGCCGGGGTGCCGCTGCAGGAATTCGGGCAGCAGCGGCGCAATTTAGAGCTGGGCGAAGGTGCTCGACGCGGCGAAGCGCAAGGTCCCGCTGGCCTGCGGGCGCCCCAGGCCAAGCGCGGCCAGTGCCGCGTCTTCCTGGGCCAGGATTTCCTTCGCATAGGGCAGGAACTCCGCGCCCTCCCGCGACAGCGCCACCTTGCGCGTCGAGCGGCGCAGCAGGTCCGAGCCCAGCGCCTTCTCCAGCTTGGCCAGCCGCGCGCTGGCCACGGCCGGCGCCATGTCCAGCTCACGACCGGCAGCACTGATGTTCAGCTTCTCGGCCGCCAGCACGAAGAGACGAACGCTGTCAGTGTCCATTCGATTATCTTCAATTCACGAAAAGTGAACTTCATTCTAGGCTGTTTCGTTCGATTTCAACGAGCCATAGACTGTCAGGCATCCCTGAATGCAAGCCTACGGGCATTGCGCAACAACACCCCAAGGAGCCCCGATGAAAGCCATGATCCTGAGCGAGTACGGCAGCAACGCCGAATTCCAGCCTGCCGATCTCCCCCAACCCTCTGCCAAGGCGGGCCACGTCCTGGTGCGCGTCGCCGCCACCAGCGTCAACACGGTCGACACCATGATCCGCCAGATGGGCAAGGACCTGCCGCTGTCGCCCGCGCTGCCAGCCGTGCTCGGGATGGACTTCGCCGGCACCATCGAAGCCGTCGGCGAGAGCGTCACCGGCTTCAAGGCCGGCGACGAGGTCTACGGCTGTGCCGGCGGCCTGGCGGATCTGCCAGGTGCGCTGGCGCAATACATGCTGGCTGACGCCCGCTTGATCGCCCGCAAGCCCAAGACCCTCTCGATGCGCGAGGCCGCAGCGCTGCCGCTGGTGGGCATTACCGCCTATGAAGGCTTGCACCGGGCCGGCGTGTGCGCCGGTCAGAAGGTTCTGGTGCACGGTGGTGCAGGTGGCGTGGGCCATGTCGCCGTGCAATTGGCCAAGCGGCTCGGCGCTGAGGTCTATGCCACCTGCAGTGGCGGCCAGGCAATGGACATCATTGCCGCCTACGGCGCCACTGCCATCGACTACAAGACCGAGAAAGTGGCCGACTGCGTCGCAAAGCACACCGGCGGCGCCGGCTTCGAGGTGATCTTCGATTCGGTGGGCGGCGCCAACCTGACGCAGTCCTTCGAAGCGGCGGCCCTCAATGCACAGGTCGCCACAACGGTCTCGCTGCTGCAACTGGACCTGACACCCATGCACTTCAAGGGCCTGTCGCTGCACGTGGTCTTCATGCTGATCCCGATGCTGCACGACCACCAACG
>JBFGZP010000360.1:0-3387 GCA_041586695.1 Thauera sp. | reverse complement strand
GGATGGTGGTGGAACAACATCGATCCGGAAATGCGCGACGAGCTTGCCGCGCGCAGCCGCGCCCTGTTCGAGGCCGGGCGGCTCTGCCACGAGTACCGTTTCCTGCGCAAGGACGGGCGCGCGATCTGGGTGCGCGACGAGTTGCGCCTGCTCCGTGGCGAAGACGAGCATGCGGTCGAGGTCGCCGGCACCTGGACCGACATCTCCGCGCGCAAGCAGGTCGAGCTGGTACAGGCCGCGCGCACCGAGGTCCTCGACCAGATCGTCGCAACCCGGCCCTTGCCCGCCATTCTGGACATGATTGCGGCGCGGCTGGAGCTGCTGATTCCCGGGACGAGGGTGTCGGTGCTGCTGCTCGACCATGACACGGGGCGGCTCAGCGTGGGCGCAGCTGCCAGCCTGCCGGACTTCTACAACGATGCGGTCGAAGGGCTCGAAGCCGGCATGGCACGGGGCTCCTGCGCCACCGCGGCCTTTCTCGGCGAGGCGGTGATCGTGGAGGACGTCAAGACCCATCCCTACTGGGCGCCCTATCGCGAGCTCGCGGCGAGGGCGGCAATCGGTGGGTGCTGGTCGGTGCCGTTCAAGGACACGGACGGCACGGTCCTCGGCACCTTTGCCGCCTACACCGACGAGGTGCGCGCCCCCGAGCCGGCGGAACGGGAACTGCTCGACGATTTCGCCCGCATCACCGGTCTGGCGGTGCAGAAGGTGAGGGCCGAAGCCGCGCTGCGTCAGTCTTCCGCGGTATTCGAGAGTACCCGCGACGGTGTCGTCATCACGACGCTCGAGCCGCGCATCGTTGCGGTCAATCGTGCCTATACCGAGATCTCCGGCTATTCGTCCGCCGAAGTGCTCGGGCGCAACCCGAACCTGCTCAAGTCCGGGCGTCACGATCCCGCCGTCTACCAGGCGATGTGGGCCAGCCTGCTCAAAGCCGGCTATTGGCAGGGCGAGGTGTGGAACCGGCGCAAGAGCGGCGAGATCTACCCGCAGTGGCTCACCGTGAGCACCGTGCGCGACGAGACCGGCGAGGCCAGCCACTACGTCGGCGTGATGACCGACCTGACCCAGCTCAAGCGCTCCGAGCAGCAACTCGAGCACCTTTCCCACTACGACCCTCTCACCGACCTGCCCAACCGGCTGCTGCTGCAGTCGCGGCTCGAACATGCGGTCGAGCAGGCACGCAGGCACCGCGGCGGTGTGGGCGTGCTGTTCATCGATCTCGACCGCTTCAAGAACGTCAACGAGAGCCTTGGCCATCCCGCCGGCGACGAGTTGCTGCGCGAGATCGCGGGACGGCTGCGCAGCGGGTTGCGGGAGGAAGACACCCTGTCGCGCCTGGGCGGCGACGAATTCCTGATCGTAATCGAAAACCTGGCTTCGCCCGATGAACTTGCCAGCATCGCCAACAAGCTGATTGCGCTGACCAGACAACCCTTCACCCTGGCAGGTGGGCAGGAGGTCTTCGTCAGCGCGAGCATCGGCATGAGCCTGTTTCCGGATGACGGCGACTCGGCCACCGAACTCATTCAGCATGCCGATGCCGCGCTCTACAAGGCCAAGGAGCGCGGCGGCAACAGCTTCTGCTTCTATTCCGCGGGGCTCACCACCGCGGTCAACGACCGCCTGCAACTCGAGATGCGCCTGCGCCGCGCGCTCGAGCGTGACGAGCTGCGGCTGTTCTACCAGCCACTGGTCGGCATCGAGCCGGGGCAGCGCGTCGGCGCGGAGGCCCTGCTGCGCTGGCTGCCACCGGACGAGCCGATGGTGTCGCCGGATCGCTTCATTCCCCTGGCCGAGGAAACAGGGCTGATCGTGCCGATCGGCGCCTGGGTGCTGCGCGAGGCCTGCCGCCAGGCGCGGGCCTGGCTCGATGCCGGGCTGCCGTTCGGCGTGATCGCGGTGAACCTGTCGGTGAGGCAGTTCCACCAGCGCGAGATCGTCAGCCAGGTCGAGGCGGTGCTGCGCGAGACCGGCCTGCCGCCGGCCTGCCTCGAGCTGGAGATCACCGAATCGGCGCTGATGGACGAAGTCGAGCATGCGGTCACGACGCTGGATGCGCTGCGCGCCCTCGGCGTGAGCCTCGCAGTGGACGATTTCGGCACCGGATACTCGTCGCTGGCCTATCTCAAGCGCTTCCCGCTGGACAAGCTCAAGATCGATCAGAGCTTCATCCGTGGCCTCGCCACCGACAGCAACGACCAGGCCATCGTCAACGCGACCATCGCGATGGCGCGCAGTCTGGGCTTTCGTACCGTGGCCGAAGGGGTCGAGACCGAGGACCAGCTCGCCATCCTGCGCGGGCTCGGCTGCAACGGCTACCAGGGCTACCTGCTGAGTCGTCCGCTGGCGCCCGAGGCCTTCGCGCAACTCGGCTGCTTCAGGCTCATGGCCTGATCGCGCCCGTCCCATGGCCGCGCGCGGTATTCACGCGGGTTGCGCCATCGCCGGAACGGCGGCGAAAGGGACATCGTGGCGGCGCAGCATGGCCTTGCCGCGCACGGTCAGGTCGGTGGTGAAGTTGAACTGCAGTCGCGGGTCGATCGGATAGGCCTTGAGCCGGTAGTGCGTGCCGAAGGCCTTCTCGTGCACGATCACCGCGATCGGTTCATTGATCTTCAGGTAGGGGCTGGTCAGCGCGACGTCGTGGAGCAGGTGCCTGACCTCCCTGGCGTCATGCTGCGGATCGAGGTAGAAGTCGGCGACACACATCAGCCGGGTGGTGCCGTCGTTGCCATTGTGGATCAACTGGGTCCACAGCTTCAGGTGCGGAATCACCACCACCGTGTCGTCCGGCGTGACGATTTCGGCCGCGCGCATGCCGATCGCGCGCACTTCTCCGTAGGCGCCGTCCACCTCGATCCAGTCGCCCTGGCGGTAGGGCATCTCGAACAGGGTGACGATGCCGGCGATGAGGCTGCTGGCGTAGTCCTTGAAGGCGAAACCGAGCGCGAGGCCGGCGGCGCCGAGCAGGCCGACGAGGTTCTCGAACGAGGGCTCGACGACGCGCGGCACGATGAGGACGACGGCGAGGATGATCAGCATCAGCCGGATCAGCGGCTCGGCGGCGAGGGCATACAGGCGCGGGCGGCTCGCCAGTCGGCCGGCCAGCCAGGAGATGCCCCGGCGGATGGCGAAGATGAGCAGCCAGGCCAGGGCCACGATGAGCACGATCTCGACGAAGGCGTCGGCGGTGAAGTTGCCCAGCAGTCGGCGGATGTCCAGCTTGTCCATGGGACGTCCCTCAGAAGTCGTCGACGAGGAAATCCCCGCCGTCGAGGAAGGCTCGCACCGCGGGATATCCCAGTGCGCCCACCTGCCAGTGGCCGTCGAGCTGTTCGACCAGGTACGCGTCCTCGAGCAGGTGCAGGATCTCGCTCTGGT
>JBFGZP010000359.1:0-3394 GCA_041586695.1 Thauera sp. | reverse complement strand
GTGCGCCGCCCTGCGTTGCGAGCTCGTCGATTGCGCGACAGCGTTTCTTTGTCGGGGTTGGGGTTGGGCTTGGGCTTGGGGTTGGTGGGGGTCAGGCGCTCAGGTATTCGAAGTTGCCGGTAAAGCGCTTCGGCCGCGGAACGGCGAGGTCGCCGTGCTTGCTGGTGCCGAGGCGCAGCGCGACGAGCGACTCGGCCAGCTTCACCGCCGCGGTCACGCCCTCGACGATCGGCAGGCCGACCGCCTCGCGGATCTCGTCGGTCAGGTCGGCCATGCCGCCGCAGCCGAGCACGATCGCGCCGATGCCGTCCTCGGCCTTGGCGCGACGGCACTCGTCGACGATGCGGTCGAGCGCGCAGGCGCCGTCGTCCTCGAGGTCCAGCACCGGGATTTCGGCCGCGCGCACCTTGCGACAGTGGTGGGCGAAGCCGTAGTTCTGCAGCAGATGCTCGGCGATGATGCAGGTTCGCCCGAGCGTGGTGACCACAGAGAATCGGGTGCTGATCAGGGTCGCCATATGAAAGGCCGCCTCGGCGATGCCGATCACCGGCGCCGCGGTGAGTTCCCGCGCGGCGAGCAGACCGGGGTCGCCGAAGCAGGCGACGATGTAGGCGTCTACACCATCGGCCTCGCCACGGCGGATCTCCTCGAGTACGCCGACGGCGCTGATCGCCTCGTCGAAGTGGCTCTCGATCGACACCGGCCCGCTCGCCGGATTGGTCGCCGAGATTCGCGTGCCGGCCGCGGCGACGCGCTTCGCGGCCTCGCCGATCTTGTCCGTCATGCTGGCGGTGGTGTTGGGGTTGATCAGTCTGATGTGCATCTCACGCTCCTGGAAAATGTGGCCCATCGACGCGGGCCCCGGCTGTTTTTCAACGCTCGCGGCGATGGCGCTGGGCCACGCCGTCGAGAACTTTTCTCAGATCGAGGGCGGTAGGTTCCTCCTCAAGCAGTACCACCGTGCGCTCGACGTCACGCAGATGGCGATCCATCCACTCCCGCGCGCCATCGGCGTCGCCCGCGGCGATGAGCTCGAGCACGTCGTCGTGCTCGGAGTGGCGGCAGCTGCCGGCCATCGGCGCGCCGTAGGTGGCAATCACCAGCGACGAGCGCGACACCAGACCAGTGAGGAAGTCGGTGATCGCCTCGTTCTCCGAAACCCTGGCGAGCTCGACATGGAACTCGCCCGACAGGTAGATCGCCTCGCGCCGGTCACCCCGGCTCTCGGCCTCGTGCTCGCGGCGCACGACGTCGCGCAAGGCGGCGAGCTTGTCCGGCGTGGCCTTGGCGACGACCTGGGCAATCACCCCGCACTCGACGATGCGGCGCGCGGCGAAGACGTCACGCGCCTCCTTCACCGTGGGCTGGGCCACCGTCGCCCCGCGATTGAGGCGGATGTCGACCAGGCGCTCGTAGGCCAGGCGCTGCAGCACCTTGCGGATGCTGGTGCGGCTGACGCCGAAGGCTTCCGCAAGGGTGTCCTCTGGCAGTTTGGTGCCCGGCTCGAGGTGGTTCTCGACGATCGCCGCATACAGGTTGCGGTAGATGGCTTCGTCGCGTGCGCTGCCGGACATCGACTCCTCGCCCTGCATCGAACCCAGATCGATCGAAGTACGCTTCTTGCTCATTTCCGCTCCTCTGCCAGTCAGTTTGCACACACTTCCCGGCTACTGTTGAACCAAAGTCTATGGATAAACTGTACACAAAACAATTTATTTTTGCGTACATTTAAATTTTCTATCCGCCTCATCCACCAATCGGGAGTCGAAGCACCCGCCAAGAATCGGGCGACAAAGGCGCCTGGATTGGAATGGCATGGGGACTCCATCCCTGCACCCGCCGCAAACACAGGGCTTTCGCCTGCAACCGCGAGCGGGGACTATCGATTGGTATGGCTGGACGACGGCTGCTGCGATGCAGAGAGGCGGGATTCAAATATTTTGTATTCTATTGTTTTATTTCTCGTATACAATTTTATAACAATTTGGACACATTGCGTCTTGCGCGCAAGACATGTCCTTCCCTATTCAATCAAGCACTGCCATCACCCGAACAGGAGAACCCAACATGGCCAGCCACGCCACCGGACCCACCGTCATCGCCCCCGCCGCCGAGTTGCCCGACTGGGCGCAGCGCTCGGTAGACCTCGCCAACCCGCGCCTGGGCGCCAAGGCGCTGTACGCCTCGGACGACTTCTTCGCCGAGGTCGCGCGCATGCTCAACCCCGAGCCGGCCCAGTTCGTGCCCGGCAAGTTCGACACCAACGGCAAGTGGATGGACGGCTGGGAGTCGCGGCGCAAGCGCGTCGCCGGCCACGACTGGGCGCTCGTGCGCCTGGGCGTCAAGGGCGTGATCCGCGGCTTCGACATCGACACCAGCCACTTCACCGGCAACTACCCGCCCGCGGCCTCGATCGAGGCCTGCGTCGCCGACACCGACGACGTCGAGGCCCTCGAGGCCGCGACCTGGACCGAGATCCTGCCCGCCACGGCGCTGGGCCCGAGCAGCCACCACCTGGTCGAGTGCGCCAGCCAGGCCGCCTGGACCCACCTGCGAGTGAACATGTTCCCCGACGGCGGCATCGCGCGGCTGCGCGTCTATGGCCGCCCGGTCGGCACCCTGCAGGCCGCGGCGGCCTCGGGCGCGATGGTCGATCTGATCGCGATGGAGAACGGCGGCCGTCCGGTGTCGTGGAACGACGCCAGCTTCGGTTCTTCCGTCACCAGCCTGCTGCTGCCCGGGCGCGGCACCAACATGGGCGACGGCTGGGAGACCCGGCGCCGGCGCGAGCCCGGCAACGACTGGTGCGTGATCGAACTGGGCGCGCCCGGTACGGTCGAGAAGATCGAGGTCGACACCGCCTTCTTCAAGGGCAACTACCCCGACCGCTGTTCGCTGCAGGCGGCCTACGTCAGCGGCGGCACCGACCGCTCGGCCACCACCCAGTCGATGTTCTGGCAGACCCTGCTGCCCGAGCAGAAGCTCGACATGGACGCTGTGCACTCCTACACCAGCGAAGTGGCCAGGCTCGGCCCTATCACCCACGTGCGATTCAACATCTTCCCCGACGGCGGCGTCTCGCGCCTGCGCCTGTGGGGCAAGGTCGAGAAGAAGTAAGCGCCCGGCGCCCGACAAACGCCCAAGGCGGGCTGAAGCCCGCCCTGGCGCAGCGCAAAGTGCGGGGCCGGCTTCGGCCGGCCCTTCCCCCATCGAACAGCCAACCGAGCCCGCCCGTGACCACCACCGCTACCGCCACCCTCGCCGTCGCCCCCCTCACCCGCGAGGCCTTCGCCCCCTACGGCCAAGTCATCGAGGCCAGCGACGCCGCGCACCACTTCACCATCAACGCCGGCAACACCGAGCGCTACCACGACCTCGCAAACATCGAACCCGG
>JBFGZP010000358.1:0-3398 GCA_041586695.1 Thauera sp. | reverse complement strand
TGGAAGCCGCCGACCAGCAACAGGTTGCCGGCATGCCTGCGCAGGCCGTCGAAGAGCTGGTCGACGCGCAGCGGCGTGTCCTGGTCGAGCGCCTGCGCGCCCCTGACCATGCCGGCCGCCAGCACCGGCAGCGCCACCGGCGCCGCGGCCCAGCCGATGAGGGGGACGAAGCCGAGCGCGGTCAGGATGAGGATGAAGAGCAGCGCCTGAGCAAGCCAGATCACCGGGTTCTTCATGAACAGCCGCCAGCCGGTGGCGAGCCACCTCAGGGCGTGCGCGGGCGTAACCGTGGCCGGCACGGGCGGGGGATGATGACGGCGATTGGGGTCGTTCATGTGCGGCAAGGGTGGGACGCCGCAGGGCTGCGGGCGTTCAGGCGCTCGATGCTAGCCGATGGGGCGGGGGGTTTCAAACCGGCGCGACGCCGTTGCCTGCGGCCGCCGGCAGCGGCGGTACCTCCAGGACGCGCAGGCGCAGGATATCGCGGTACTCGTCGGGATCCTTCACCAGCACCATTTCGCCTTCGCGCGGGAGGTGGAAGTCCGCCGCCCGCGACAGCCAGAAGCGCAGCGCCGCGGCGCGCAGCATCGCCGGCCAGGCGGCATGCTCGAAGGCGGTGAATCCGCGTTCGGCCTCGTAGGCGGTAAGCAGGGAAGCGGTGCGCGCCGGGTCGAGCCGACCGTCGGACGTGGTGCACCAGTCGTTGACCGTGACGGCGACATCGAACAGCAGCGCGTCGTCGCCGGCGAAATAGAAATCGATCACGCCACCGATGTGCTCGCCGTCCCACAGCACGTTGTCGCGAAAGAGGTCGGCGTGGATCGCGCCGGTCGGTAGCGCGCCGATGTCGACCGTGGCCTGGAACGCGATCTCGGCATCGAGCAGGGCCTGCTCGTCGGCTGGCAGGAAGCTGCGCACCGCCTCGGCGGTGACCCTGCGCCAGGCCGGGCCGCGCGGGTTCTCCTGGCGCCGGCCGTAGGACTGCCCCGCCAGGTGCAGGCCGGCGAGCATGGCGCCGACGCGTGCACAGTGCTGCAGCGTCGGGTTCATCTCGGAGGCGCCGGACAGGCGCATCACCAGCACCGCCGGCCGGTCCTCGAGGGTGCCGAGATACTCGTTGTCACGGTTGGCGATCGGTCCCGGCACCGGCAGGCCGTGACGCGCCAGGTGGGCCATCAGGTGCAGGTAATAGGGCAGTTCGGCGCGCGGAATGCCCTCGAACAGCGTGAGCACGTAGCGACCGAGCGTGGTGGTGACGAAAAAGTTGCTGTTCTGCACTCCGGCGGAAATGCCCTTGAGCTCGACCAGCCGGCCGATGGCGTAGTGCTTGAGCCAGTCGGCGAGAACGGCATCGGAAACGGGGGTGAAGACGGACATGCGGGCTCCGGATTGGGGGCGGCTCAGGCCGCGTCGGCCAGGCCGGGGCTCGCCCCGCACATCGCGAGCGCCTCGCGCACCGCCTGCCACGCAGCGAGCTTGGCGTCGAAGCCGAGGGCGGCGTGGGCCGGACTGGTGGAGGGCAGGCGCACGAGGCGCAGGCGCCGCGGGCCATCGCTCAAGCTCGCAGGGAGGCGGACGTGGCGGCGAAAGGCCGTCTCGGCCGCCCCACCGTTGAAGAACACGTGGCCGATCTGCGGGCAGGCGGCGAACAGCGCGGCGAAATCGTTGGGCTCGACGCTGGCGGGCATGATCGCGCTGTCGAGACTGCCGCTGCGCTCGCAGCGGGCGATGACGTCCCACAAGGCCACGCCGGCGGCATTGAGACGCGCGAGCCGCGCGGCGTAAGGCAGTTGCGGCCCCGCGCCGAACAGCGCGTCCATGATCGGCCAGAAGGCGTTGCGCGGGTGGGCGTAGTACCGGACCGCGGCAAGCGAGGCTTCGCCCGGCATGCTGCCCAGCACCAGAACCCGCGCGTCGGCGCGGAAGGCCGGCGCGAAGCTGCTCAGCAGGGGTGCCGGGGCGGAACCGGCCTGCAAGGAACTCACCAGGACTTGATCACCCACATCGGCACAGACAGATTGGGCGCGTTGTCGTCGCGCACCATCTTGCCGTTACCGTGCTTGTCGATGAGGTAATAGGGCACGCCATGCGGCGGCGTCACCTTGACCATGTAGAGCTGGCCGTGGACGCGGTATTCGGTGACGGTGTCCTCGCCACGCTTGATGATGGTGACCTCCGGCTCCTCGCTGTCGGCCATGCCGGGCGGCGGTGGCGGGGGCTCGGGGATCGGTTGCAGGCCGGGTGGCTGCTGCGCGAAAACGGGCAGGGCCGAAGCCAGCAGCAAGGCGATCAAAGTGCGACGCATGGTGTTCTCCTGATGATGCCAAGATTCTATCAGAGCACCGCTCCCGGCCCCTGTGGCTCAGAGATTGAGCATCATCTCGTGCTCGGCCGGCAGCGGCAGGAAACCGCGCGACTCGTAGTGCTTGAAGATGGCCTCGACCACGTCCTCGGGCTTGTCGATCACCTGCACCAGGTCGAGGTCCTCGCGCTTGATCATGCCTTCGGCCACGAGGCGGTCGCGGATCCATTCGAGCAGGCCCTTCCAGAAGGGGCCATGGACCAGGATGACCGGAATGCTGCGGCTCTTGCGGGTCTGGATCAGCGTCATCGCCTCGAGCAGCTCGTCGAGCGTGCCGAAGCCGCCGGGCAGCACCACGTAGGCCGCGGCGAACTTGACGAACATGAACTTGCGCGCAAAGAAGTGCTGGAAGGTCTGCGAGATGTCCTGGTAAGGGTTGGCGCTTTGCTCCAGCGGCAACTGGATGTTGAGCCCCACCGAGGGGCTCTTGCCGAAGTAGGCGCCCTTGTTGGCCGCCTCCATGATGCCGGGGCCGCCGCCCGAGATCACCGAGAAGCCGGCGTCCGAGAGCAGGCGCGCGATCTTCTCGGCCAGCATGTAGTACATGTGGTCCGGCGGGATGCGCGCACTGCCGAACATCGACACCGCCGGGCGGATCGCGCTCAGGCGTTCGGTGGCCTCGACGAACTCTGCCATAATTCCGAAGATCCGCCAGGATTCGCGCGCGTTGTAGCGCGCCGCGGCGCTCTCGGCGACGCTGCGGGGGAATTTCTCTTTCGCGGTCATGTTGTTCTCGTCGTTTCGAAGGCTGCGCCACCATGCTTTGAGTCCGGCGCCACCCTCCCGGTTTCCCGCAAGGATCGTTCAGGATGCCCACCCTGCTGCTCGTCGATGGTTCCAGTTATCTCTACCGCGCCTTCCATGCGCTGCCGGATCTGCGCAACGCGAAAGGCGAACCGACGGGCGCGATACGGGGGGTGCTGTCGATGCTAAGGCGGCTGGAAAGCGACTACAAGGCAGAAGTCCGCGCCTGCGTCTTCGATGCCAAGGGCAAGACCTTCCGCGATGACTGGTATCCGGAATACAAGTCGCACCG
>JBFGZP010000357.1:0-3405 GCA_041586695.1 Thauera sp. | reverse complement strand
GGCGTGGGTTTCATCGCCCACATCAAGGGCAGGAAATCCCACGACATCATTCTGCAGGGCCTCGAGATCCTCAAGAATCTCGACCACCGCGGCGCGGTGGGTGCCGATCCGCTGCAGGGCGATGGCGCAGGTATCCTCATCCAGATCCCGGACGCGCTCTATCGCGCGGAGATGGCGGCCAAGGGCGTGAGCCTGCCGGCCGAGGGCGAGTATGGCGTCGGCATGGTATTCATGCCCAAAGAAGCGGCGTCGCGCCTGGCCTGCGAGGAAGAGATCGAGCGCGCGGTCGTTGCCGAAGGCCAGGTGGTGCTCGGCTGGCGTGATGTGCCGACCAACCCCGACATGCCGATGAGCCCGACGGTGAAGGCCAAGGAGCCGGTAATCCGGCAGATCTTCATCGGTCGCGGCGCCGACATCATGGTGACCGAGGCCCTCGAGCGCAAACTCTACGTTCTGCGCCGGCGTTCGGCGAACGCGATCGGTGAACTCAAGCTCAAGCACGGGCAGGAGTTCTACATGGTGTCCATGTCGGCGCGCACGGTGAACTACAAGGGCCTGCTGCTGGCGAACCAGGTCGGCGAGTATTACCTCGACCTCGTCGACCCGCGTGCCGTGTCGGCCCTGTCGCTGGTGCACCAGCGCTTCTCGACCAACACCTTCCCGAAGTGGAACCTCGCCCATCCCTTCCGCTACATCGCGCACAACGGCGAAATCAACACGCTGCGCGGCAACTACAACTGGATGCGGGCGCGCGAGAAGGGTGTCTCGTCGCCGCTGCTGGGCAAGGACCTGGACAAGATCTGGCCCCTGATCTATCCGGGCCAGTCGGATTCGGCCGCCTTCGACAACGCGCTCGAACTGCTGGTCATGAGCGGCTACTCGCTTGCCCACGCGATGATGATGATGATCCCGGAAGCCTGGGAGTCACACACGCACATGGACGAGCGCCGGCGTGCCTTCTACGAGTACCACGCGGCGATGATGGAACCGTGGGACGGGCCCGCCGCGGTCGCCTTCACCGACGGTCGCCAGATCGGTGCCACGCTCGACCGCAACGGCCTGCGTCCGGCGCGCTATCTCGTCACCGACGACGATCTCGTGGTGATGGCCTCCGAATCGGGCGTGCTGCCGATCCCGGACAGCAAGATCGTCAAGAAGTGGCGCCTGCAGCCGGGCAAGATGTTTCTCATCGACATGGAGCAGGGCCGCATCATCGGCGACCAGGAACTCAAGGAGTCGCTCGCCAGCGCCAAGCCCTACGCCGAGTGGCTGCGCAGCATCAACATCAAGCTCGACGGCCTCGAAGCCCCGGCCGATGCCGCCGCGCCCGCGTGCGACGCGACGCTGCTCGACCGCCAGCAGGCTTTCGGCTACACGCAGGAAGACGTCAAGTTCATCCTCGAGCCGATGGGCAAGTCGGGTGAAGAGGGCATGGGCTCGATGGGCAACGACTCGCCGCTGGCAGTCCTGTCCATGAAGGAAAAGCCGCTCTTCAACTATTTCCGCCAGCTTTTCGCCCAGGTGACGAATCCACCGATCGACCCGATCCGGGAACAGCTCGTGATGTCGCTGGTGTCCTTCATCGGACCGAAGCCGAACCTGCTCGAGATCAACGAGATCAACCCGCCGTTCCGCCTCGAGGTGAGCCAGCCGGTGCTCGACTTCGCCGGCATGGCGAAGATTCGCAACATTGCGCGCTACACCAACAACAAGTTCCGCTCCTCCGAACTGGACATCTGTTATTCGGCGGCATGGGGCAAGGAAGGCGTCGAGGCGCGTCTGGCCTCGCTGTGCGCCGACGCCGAGAACGCGGTGCTGGGCGGCTACAACATCCTCATCGTGTCCGATCGCAAGGTGACGGCCGACAGTGTCGCGATTCCCGCGCTGCTGGCGCTGTCGGCGATCCATCAGCACCTCGTCGCCAAGGGCCTGCGCACGCGCGCCGGCCTCGTCGTCGAGACCGGCTCCGCACGCGAAGTGCATCATTTCGCGGTGCTGGCGGGCTATGGCGCCGAGGCGGTCCATCCCTATCTCGCCCTCGAAGTCCTGCAACAGCTTGCCGGTGACGCCGAGACCACGCAGAAGTTCGTCGCGCACTTCGTAAAGGCCATCGGCAAGGGTCTGATGAAGGTGATGTCGAAGATGGGCATCTCCACCTACATGTCCTACACCGGGGCGCAGATCTTCGAAGCCGTCGGCTTGAAGCAGAACTTCGTCGACAAGTACTTCACCGGCACCACGAGCCAGATCGAAGGCATCGGCGTGTTCGACGTCATGGAAGAGGCGATCAAGCTGCACAGGAAGGCGTTCAGCCCCGACCCGGTGCTGGCCAACATGCTCGACGCCGGCGGCGAGTACGCCTTCCGCATCCGCGGCGAAGAGCACATGTGGACGCCCGACGCGATCGCCAAGCTGCAGCACTCGACGCGCTCGAACAAGTACGACACCTACAAGGAATACGCCAAGCTCATCAACGATCAGACCTGCCGCCACATGACGCTGCGTGGCCTGTTCGAGCTCAAGCCCGCTGGCGCGCCCGTGCCGCTCAACGAAGTCGAGCCGGCCAAGGAGATCGTCAAGCGCTTCGCCACCGGCGCGATGTCGCTGGGCTCGATCTCGACCGAGGCGCACACCACGCTCGCGGTGGCGATGAACCGCCTCGGCGGCAAGTCGAACACCGGCGAGGGCGGCGAAGATCCGATGCGCTTCAAGCCGCTGACGCAGGCGATCAAGCTGTCGCAGGTGATCGGCGAGAGCCGTATCGCCCGCGACCTCGAGCTCAATGCGGGCGACTCGCTGCGCTCGGCGATCAAGCAGGTTGCCTCCGGCCGCTTCGGCGTCACCGCCGAGTACCTGGTCAATGCCGATCAGCTGCAGATCAAGATGGCCCAGGGCGCCAAGCCCGGCGAGGGCGGCCAGCTGCCCGGCCACAAAGTGTCCGAGTACATCGGCTTCCTGCGCCATTCCGTGCCGGGTGTGGGCCTGATTTCGCCGCCGCCGCATCACGACATCTACTCGATCGAGGACCTGGCCCAGCTCATCCACGACCTCAAGAATGCCAACCCGGCCGCCAGCGTGTCGGTGAAGCTGGTGTCGGAAATCGGCGTCGGCACGGTGGCCGCGGGCGTGGCCAAGGCCAAGGCCGACCACGTCGTGATCGCCGGTCACGACGGCGGCACCGGCGCGTCGCCGTGGAGCTCGATCAAGCATGCAGGCTCGCCGTGGGAACTCGGTCTGGCCGAGACCCAGCAGACACTGGTGCTCAACCGCCTGCGTTCGCGCATCCGCGTGCAGGTCGATGGCCAGATGAAGACCGGCCGCGACGTCGTCATCGGCGCGCTGCTCGGTGCCGACGAATTCGGCTTCGCCACCGCGCCGCTGGTCGTCGAGGGCTGCATCATGATG